>NZ_ASZW01000171.1:8438-62059 GCF_000468215.1 Arthrobacter sp. CAL618
AGGGGTACCCGACCGGGCGGTGAGTTGCCAATGATTATCTAGCGGTTGTCCCGGCGGCTGTCGTCGGTGAGGTCGGCGTCAGTGTCGGTGTCGATTTGTTCCTTGCGGACTTCCTCCGTCACGGTTTCCTGATCGGTGACGGTTTCCTTGCCCATGCGGACACGTTCTACCGCAACGGTTTCCTTGTCCACGACGGGGGTTTCGGCGTGAAGGATCACTTCGTGTTCCTCTTCGCTAATGTCCGGCCCCGAGGTAGCGTCACCGCGGTTGGCATCGGTGATGGGCTCGCGCTCAATGGTCACTTCCTCACGGCTGACCGGCACCGTCTTGGTGACCATTTCGGTCACCACGTGCTTACGCAACCTGGCCCGACCGGTTTCCCGGCTTTCGGTACCAACGTGTAGGCGTTCCTCAGAACGAGTCATCGCGTCATCAGTGGTCGGACCGGACGTGTCATGGCCGACAACACCGGACTCGCCGACATTGTCATTGCGTTCGTCGGTGCGCTGGAAGCCCTGCTCGCCGCGCGTCGTCGCCGACTCGTCATACGTGCCGGCCTCGTCGTAGGTTCCGGTGCCGCTGGGGCTGCTCAGTCCATAGTGCTGATAGAGCCGGCTTTCTTCCTCGACGGAGAGGTCGCGGTCGGGATCGACCCGGGGGGCGTCTTTGATCTGGTCTTTGGTGTACCCGACCCGGACGTCGTCACCGTCGACGCTGGCGCCTTCCAGGGGCGCGAAGGATTCCGAGGTGCCGAACATGCCGGTCTTCACGGTGACCCAGCTGGGGTTGCCGGTCTGGTCATCCAAGTAGATTTGACCGACTGAACCGACTTTGGTGCCATCGCTGTCGATGACGTTTCCGCCGGTGCTCAGAAGACGGTCAATGTTTTCCTGCGTAATCATGGTCTGCTCCTTGCTATCTAACTTCGGTGATGTGCTGGACAGTGCGATTGTGCGGGTGGAGTCTAGTAGCGGTGCGCGCCCGGGCCCTGAGGCTCGGTCTTCGCTGCCTGCTGCTGTGCCTTGGTTTTGGCCTGCTGGGCCTGGTCCTTTACGGATGGCGCGCTCTGGGCTTGTTCCTTGATCTTGGGGGCTTCTTCTTCAGCCTTGGTGAGGTAGGTTTCCCAGCGCTGTGACATTGGCTTGATCAGCCCGCCGCCAACACCAACCACGATCACGCCGACAATGGCTGTGAGGACCGCGATGAGGATCGGGGTGGTGACGGTGACAGCGATGTCCACCTGGTTCAGCGCGGCGATAACGCCGATACCGATGATGAAGATGCTGGCAATGTTCGCCAGAGCCTTCCCGTAGGAAAGGCCGCCTAACGTGTTCTGGATTAGTCCCTTGACTGCTGCCGCGATCGCCGAGGCGATGATGACGATGATGATGGCAATAATGACCTTGGGCAGGAACGCGATGATACCGGCCAACAGGTCACTGACCGGGTTGGGCCCGAAAACGCCAAAGGCGAACTGCAGCACGAATAGCACCAACGTGTAGTACAGGATCTTCGCGATGATGTCGCTGGCATCCATCGAGGACTTATCCAACGCCTTCTTCACACCGCCGCGCTCCACCAAACGGTCGAACCCAACTTTTTCCAACACCTTCGAAAGTGCTTTCGAGATCGCCTTAGCGACTAACAGGCCAACAATGAGAATGACGAGGAAGAGCAGCAGCAATGGCACAAACGCCACCACCGCGGCCAACCCGCCCATAAGTGTTTCTTGCACAAAAATCTCCTAGTAGTCCGATCAACTTGCCTTGCGTTTTCGTCCCGAGGGGCCAATCCGCACTGCGCTTCAGTCCAACGGGGTCTTAGCCCCGGGATCTGTAGTCCCTAACAGTAAGTGCTAAACGACTTAATAGAAAGCCTGCTTATTAAAAGGAAGACTAGCGAAAATGAGATCGTGTCAGATTGCGTTAGGTCAAGAGCGATCCCGGCGTTACTCGTGTCGTATCCGGGATGTTCAGGCGGGGGAGTGGGGGGCGCCTTCAGTATCGATAGCCGCAGTCATTTGCCCAAGAAATTTGCTGACCGTTTCGGCTTCGGTGGGGGTGAGGGATTGCGCAACGGCAAGCATGCGCTGATAGACGACGCTGAAGGTTCGGTAGACATCAGTGTTCTCACCCATTGTGGGGATCAGGACCAGCGCGCGTTTGTCGGTGGGGTGCGCCCCTCTGGTCAGGTGACCACTTTTTTCCAAGCGGTCGATCAAGGTGGTGGTGGACGCCGTGGAAATGTTCAAGAGCCGGGAAAGGTCTATCGGCCGGAGGGCCCGGTCTTCGTGGTCTGCCTGCAAGAGATGCGCCAGAGCTGAAAGATCAGTGTCATTCATCTCCATAGAACCTTGCATTCTGTCCCGCTGCGCCTTTTCGGCGGCATGGTATGAGCGCAGGATATTCAAAACCTGAACACCATCCGCCCGGTCCGGTGCTGGGGCATGCCCGCACTCAGCTTGAGCAGAAGCGCGGGGCGGAGCCATTCACTAAGTCTAGGCCGCGAGTCAGGCATACAAGAGTGTGACCAACACACTGTCGACGCCGGAAGTGACCTCCTTGCACGCCAGGCGCAGGGCCTCCAAAGCACGAGCCACTGCTGGCTGTCTCCTAAAGCCTTACCTCCACTTCGAGGTTCCTGCCTGACTGGATACAAGGCGCACCTCTTTCCATCACGCCTTATGTGATGTGAAATAGTAAGTAGGCTTTGCGTCTACTGGTGAAGAAGCCCGGCAGTGGGCGTGAAGCCCCAGCACGCAGCCGATTTAAGAGAACCCACATCCAAGAAGCTTTGCCTACCAGTAGCTGCTGAGACTGGGACGGGGAACACCGGCCGTTGTCTTTCCCGAGTGATAGCGATAGCACGTGAGAGGAGTCCCATGTCAGATCTAGAGAATTGGTCAACCGGGCGCCTCCTGAGCACTGCTGCTCGGCTGTCCGAGCGGGTACTGAATAAGGCACTATTGGAACTTGGCGTCACCCCCGCTGGCATCAACGTTTTGACGGCGTTGAACACCCACGGCCCGATGGCCCAGAACGAGCTCGCGGAACTCATGCACGTTCAACCTCAAACAATCGGCAGAACTATCGAGCGTTTGGAAGCGTCAGATCATCTGACCAGAACTCGCAGCGGCCCGGACCGAAGGGTGCGGATGGTAGCCATCAGCAGCAAAGGCCGGACAGTACTGGAAGAAGCGCAGGACACCGAAAAGAACCTCACCAACGTCGCGGACTCGCAGGGCTATGAACTGCGCCGCCCCCTTCAGGCAATCATCCGGTATCTGACGTCGATCGCGAAGTAGACGGATCGTGCTGAGGGCTCTCGAAGATGCCAGGGCATAGACCCCGAGGATAACCCCGTTCACCGACCGTCCCGGGCATGAGCCACGCGTTGTGTACCGTCATCATGTGCCCTTTCTTACTGTGAGGCTGTGCGCTTCAGCAGTGCTGATCAGCCGAGGGTTTCTCAGCATCGAGATGGTGGTCAATCTGGTTAAAGGTTTACGGAAAGGCCGGAGTGCCCTAGGCTCGAAAATGTCGGTTTAGCAAAGAGCCTGCAGGAAACGCTTACCTTGTGGAGCACCTCATGGACCTCAAATCCCCAAACATTCTCGGCACAGACACCGATCGAATTCTCGAAGAATATCGCCTTTCCAATAGCTCTCCGGAGACTTCCGCCCTCTCAGATTGCGACCTCTACGCACTTTTCGATCTGGGCGACGACGAGCTGCCCATGCTTCCAGCAGATCTTTCCGAACTCGCCGTCGAAGAATTGGTTAGCCTGTGTAACCGGATGTTTCGGGAGATGAATAAAGACTTCCCCCGCTTCGGTGCACGCGAAGACTACGGAATCCTCTCCGACGAGCTCAACCACCGATTGGGACAGCACCCTCAGTGATGACACCCGCCTGAACCACGAAAAATTGTCACGGACCTGACCCCATTGCTGCCGGTCCTGCCAAATTCTAACCGTGCGGGGTGCGGCGAGTAGCTCATTCGAAGTGGGTTCGGGCGCTTTCGCCTCCGCTAGAGGTAACGAGTTGCGCGGCGAGATCCCGCAATTTGATGTTCCGTGTGCTTGAAGCGGATTTCAGGATTTCGAACGCCTCATCTTGGGTGCACCGGTTCTGTCCCATGACGATGCCCACCGCCAGATCAATGGTGGTGCGGGATTCTAAAGCATGCGCTAGATCGTTGGCCCGCTCGGTGCGTTCCGCGACCAGGACGGCTAACCGAAACGCTTTAGAGGTTTGACGAACATGCGCCTGCACGATGTCCCGCATGGACCCTTCGAAATAGTTCGGCTCTCTCGAGTACAGGTTCATCGCTGCTTTCGTTTCCCCTTCAAGATCGAACGGGATGGCCAGCGACGAGAGTATCCCTTCTTTCACCATGACTGGCGTGTACTCGGGCCACCGCTTTTCCGTGCGCATATCGGCGACGTAGATGACGGTCTGTTCACGAGAGGCTCGGAGGCATGGCCCGTCACCATATTTGTACTGGATTTCGTCGGTTTTCTGCGCTTCGGCGCTGCTGCTGGCAACGGTGCCGGCCCTGCGATGACGTAACAGGGTGATCCCACACAGAATGTCTTGATCATTCGAGAGGGCCTGTACCGAGAACCGGACAAGTTCGTTGAGGAATTCGTCGACGTCGCCGGTATTCAGGACCAGGTCCTGCATGTAATCGCCGAGGGAAGAGCTATGAGGATCCGTCATTGGGTCTCAACTTCGGTCAGGTCCGAAAATGTGGCTCAATGGTCCCCGCCGTGATGGGCATGTACGGAGGGGACGATTCAGACGCAGTGACGAACGTGTAAGCGGCCGGGGTCTGGGACCGCATGACCACAGCCTACCTACCAACCTTGTGTTCCTGACGATGGAGGTCCGCGAAGGCGTCCGCCAAAACAAGGACCTCACACGGTCAGGGAACGGTTCACTTCGGCCTCGGCTAGCTGTGGTGGCTAAGACCGGCGTTCCATGATCAGAGTGACGTATTAGAACGTTATCGGCGTTCCGCGGAACCAAGGGCGAGTGTCAAGCAGGCCTTCAGCAGTCCCTACCGCGCTAGCGATGAGGGGCAGGCTTGATTTAACCCTGCTTCCCTTTTGCACCGGAGGCAGATGGTGGCGGTTTTGGTATAATAAAACATGTCTTAAGGCTCTAAAGCGTGTTTTAAGGAGGTTGTAATGGCGAAGCGAACGGTTCCTTTGCGCCCCCATGTTCAAGATGCCCTTACAGTTTGGGGGCATCTTATCCGGCAGGGGCGAATCGATCGAAAATGGACGGCCAAGGAACTTGCTGCGCGTGCGAACGTCTCGGAACAGACGGTGCGCTCAGTTGAGGCCGGGGGGCGGGGCGCTGCCGTCGGCACGATGATGGACCTTGCAGACCTCGTAGGTGTGCCCATCTTCGGAGTGGAGGATCGCTCCGAAATCGCGATTCGTCGTCAACGAGGCGAGGAGATGCTCGCTCTTCTTCCAAGCCGTGTACGCCGACCGAAGAACCGAAGTACTGATGACGATTTCTGAGGAGCTTTACGTCTGGACTTGGCTACCAGGCCAGACCGAGCCGGTAGTGGCCGGGAGGGTCGAGCAGTCCGGTCCGCTCGTGACATTCGTCTACGGACTGAAGTACCGGGCCCGGAAGGACGCCATTAGCCTGTTCACCCCAGAGCTTCCGCTGCGGCCTGGCGTTCAAGAACCAGCAGATGGGTTGAACATTGCTGGCGTGCTCAGGGATGGAAGCCCGGACAGGTGGGGCCGCGGTGTCATTGAAAGACGACGGGGTGCCGCTCCCAATTCTCTCACTGAAGTCGATTACATGCTGAGTTCCAGCTCGAACCGTTTCGGGGCATTAGATTTCCAAGTCAGTCGTGTGAACTACATACCTCGAGATGAGTCGGCAACCCTTGAAGAGTTGCACAAAGCGGCAATCACCCTTGATGAAGGGGGGGAGCTATCTGCAGTGTTGGACGCGGCGATACTACATGGCACGAGTCTTGGAGGCGCACGCCCAAAGGCAACGCTTACTGATGAGGATGGAAGCGAATGGCTCGCAAAATTCTCGTCTTCAGACGATCGCGTCTTCTCAGTGGTGAACGCCGAAGGCGCGATGCTTGAGCTCGCACGTGGGGCTGGCTTGAACGTGCCCGAGAGTAAGGTCATCTCATCTCTCGGTAAGGAGGTCCTCCTAGTCAAGCGATTCGATCGAGATGGAAGCGGTGGACGGCGCCACGTGGTGTCAGGTCTAACGATGGCGAAGACGGATGAGATGTATGCCAGGTATGTGTCTTACCCACAGATTCTCGACGTGCTTCGGATGTACGCGAACGATGCGACTCAACCAGGCCCAGAGCTATTTCGGCGGATAGCGATGAATATCGCTATCAGCAACAATGACGACCATGCCCGGAATCACGCCGCGTTCTGGAACGGAAAGGATCTGGAATTAACCCCGATCTACGATCTTGCTCCGGGGCAAAGATCAGGTGACACATTCGAGCAGGCGATGCCGTACGGGCGAGGTGACCGCGGCAAAAAAGTCTCAAACTTCGCAGTATTAGTGAGTGAATCCGAGACCTATGGGCTGAACCTGGCAGAGGGCCGGGACATCATCGACCATCTTGTGTCGAGCATTCACGACAGCTGGGACACAGCTGCTGAAATAGCGCGATTGAGCTCTGCCGACAAAAAGCTGCTCCGGGAGAAGCAGGTGCTGCCGCGAGCAGCATTTTTTGACTATGAACCAGAACCGTTGTAGTGGCGCCCGAAGGTTATGGACGGAGCCCTTGGCTTCTCCTTGGATTGTGTCTTCGCGAAGGTGAGGGGCGACATATTAGTGCTGCTAAGCCAAGCGTCGATTAGTTGGGAAACTGTCAACCCGAAAAAGTAGTGATTGGAATGACGGAACAGCGCGAACCGCGACATATTTCAAAAGACGTTAGCTCCTAGCACCATGGGCTGTTATCGGCGTTTTGTTGAAGCAAGTAGAAGGGTGAACCGACCCTTCCGTCGCGGAAGGGCTGCATGAAACCTGTGGAGTTTCAGGGACAAACGGGGTAGAAGTCTTGCAATGGGTAAGATCAACCTCAATGGCAAGCTAGCGAACCCGGCTAATGAGAGCGGTTTAGGAGGGTAGGCCTGAGAAATAGTGCGCTCCGGCACCTCGGGGTGTCGATCTAGTTGAAGACAATTCACACACCGGGTACACCTAAGACACAGGCCCGGGCTATTCATACAAACAAGGGACGAGCCGGGGCAGAATGAAAAAGCTTAAGATTGACCTCACCAACTGTCACGGAATACATCGCCTTGATTATGAAATCAGCTTCAAAGACGCGAATGCTGCCGCAATCTATGCGCCGAACGGTCTGATGAAGACGTCATTCGCCCGAACCTTTGGCGACCTCTCCCATGGCGTGGAGTCTTCCGATCATCTCTTCCCAGAGCGCAAAAGCTCAAGGAAAATAACTGACCAAAGCGGCACCGCCGTCGATCCCGATCAGGTCGTCGTCATCGTCTCCTATGACGAGGAAATGGGGCCGACCGAAGAGACATCGACACTGCTAGTAGACAAAGTCCTTCGCGATGAGTACGAGCGGCTGCAGCGTGGAATCAATGAGGCGCGAACAGAGCTCGTTGCTGCTTTGAAGACGCAATCATCCACCAAAAAGGACGTCGCTCGGGAAGTGTCGCTCGCGTTCACGCGAGACGACCAGAGCTTCTTCCGCTCACTGCTCCGCGTGGAAGAGGAGGTTCAAGAAGAGGACGCGCCTTACGCGGAGCTGCCATACGACACCGTATTTGACGACAAAGTGCTCGCTCTCCTCTCAGGGAAGGACTTCGCTGAGACGCTTACTGACTACGTGCAGCGATTCAACGAACTTCTCGATGTCTCCACCTACTTCAGCCGCGACACCTTCAGCTACTACAACGCCGAGACGATCGCGAAGAGCTTGGGCGCGAATGGCTTTTTCGACGCCAACCACTCGGTCGTACTCCACGACGGAGCCGATGGCGCCACCGTCGGCAGCCAAAAGGAGCTAGCCGACCTCATCAAACTGGAGAAAGACCGGATCAGCGAGGATCCCGCCCTCCGCAAGACTTTCGCCGTGATTGAAACGAAGCTCACTAAAAACGCCGAGGTCCGCCGCTTCTGGGACTTCATCTCCGAGAATCAGATGATCCTGCCCGAGCTCGTAAATGTTGAAGGATTCAAGGAACGGGTGTGGAAGTCATACCTTAAAGCGAATGAGGGGCTCTATAGGGAAGCTGTCGAGCGTTTCCGGGGCGCCGAGGCCCGTAAGAAAGAGATCCAGACTGCGGCGGTTGAGCAGCGAGGGCAGTGGGAAGAAGTTATTGATATCTTCAACCGACGCTTCTTCGTTCCCTTCACGCTGACGGCGAAGAACCGCACCAACGTCGTTCTCGGTCTCGACACTGTGGCGAAACTCGGATTCGAGTTCGAAGACGGTGATGACAGCGTTCAAGTGGAACGGGACGATCTCCTAGAAGTACTCAGCACAGGAGAGAAGAAGGCGCTCTACATCCTCAACGTGCTGTTCGAGGTGGAGCGGCGGAAGAACGAGCCTGGCAAGACGATTTTCATCGTGGATGACATCGCGGACTCGTTCGATTACAAGAACAAGTACGCCATCATTCAGTATCTGAAGGACATCGCTGATGTCGACAACTTTCGCTTGGTAGTTCTGACGCACAACTTCGATTTCTACCGAACGCTAGAGAGCCGATTCATCCCGTACAACCAGTGCTTAATGGCGCAGAAGACTGAGGAAGGCGTCGCGTTGGTAAAGGCGGCGGGCATCAAGAACCCGTTCATCAAGGATTTCAAACCTAACTTCTTCACCGACGCAGGTAAGAGAGTCGCGGCTAGCCGAGGTTCTGCAAACGCACTCGCCTGTGAACATGCGCGTGCGCGCGGTTTCAGTCTACTCCCATCTGTGGACGGTGACCTTGCCGACTGTGCGGCCGTTCTCGACCAACTCGTGCGCCTCGCGGAGTGTGGTCGGTGAGATCGGCGCGAGTGTCGTTGTGGCCGTGGTGCGGATGCGGCCCTGATCTACAAGGTCAGCGACAGTGTTCAGGAGCTGGTGCTGTTCAATCATGTCCGGGGTCTGCCTGAGCGGGCGGGTGAACATCAGTTCCCAGTGCCAAGCGATGCTCTTGCCCTTGAGCGGGAACACGTCGCGCGGACCGTCGTCAATGGCGACAATATGCCCGAACGCTCGAACGATCCGCGCATAGGTTTCGATCTGCCCCGCGGAATGCGCGGTGAACAGCCAGTCCACGCCATCCTGCGCGACGGCGAGCACCTGCTCAGCCAGGTCGTCGCGGTGGTTCACCACATGCTCCGCGCCCAGGTTGCGCACCCAGGCGGAGCGTTCATCGTCGGAGGCGGTGGCGATCACGGTGACGTTCGGCAGGAGCGCGTCGGCCAGTGCCAGCATGATCGATCCGACTCCGCCGGTCGCGCCGATCACCAGCAGGGTGCCGGTCGAGTCCTCGGTAAGGGCGAGCCGCTCGAACAGGGTCTCCCAGGCGGTGATCGCCGTCAGCGGCAGCGCAGCAGCGTCGGCAAACGACAGCACCTGCGGCTTGCGCCCCGTAATCCGCTCATCCACAACATGCAGGCGCTGGTTCGTACCTGGCCGGTCGATGCTGCCCGCGTAGTACACCTCGTCACCCGGAGCGAACAGCGTCACCGCTGAGCCGACCTCGCGCACCGTACCGGCGGCGTCGAAGCCGAGCACCTTGAACCCGTTCGCAGGAGCGCCTTCCCGCAGTTTCACATCGACCGGGTTCACCGAGACCGCCTCGACCTCGACCAACAAGTCATGCGGTCCAAGTTCGGGCACCTCGACCTCGCGGGCGGTCAGCGCCTCGGGGTCGGTGGCGGGGAGGTTCTTCTCGTATCCGATCGCAGTCGTAGCCGTCATGCCAATTATGGTTCCCCAGACCTACTGGTTACCGTCAAGGCAACCTAGTACCCATCGGATACCATGAACGTATGAGTCAGACCGTGGATGAGTGCGACCGGAACGACGTGTACGCGGCCATGTGTCCGTGCCGCGACATGCTCGACCTGCTCGCCAACAAGTGGAGCGCCCTGGCCATCGGTGCGCTCGAAGACGGGCCGCAACGCAACGGGCAACTCAAACGACGCTTGGAAGGCGTCAGCCCCAAGGTGCTGTCCCAGACCCTCAAGCGTCTCGAAGACCACGGCCTGCTCACTCGCACCGTCTACCCCGAGGTTCCCGCTCGCGTGGAGTACGAACTTACTGACCTCGGACACAGCGCAGCCGCCCCGTTGAAGCATCTGCGCGACTGGGTTGAACACAACGTCGGAACCGACCAGTAGCGACCCCCTCGGCGCTACATCGAGCCAGGAGTCCCGGCCTCCGCGTAATACCGCGTCAACACAGACGAGGCGTCGCGGTCGCCGTCACCGGACACGACAGAGTTCAGCAGGTACCGGTACCCGTCACCGGTCGTCATCACCCTAATTGATAACGTCACACCTAGAAGGTGCGAAGTAACCGACGCGCGAGCACAGGAGCGCTTCTGTCATTTCGAAGGCGAGACTTCGCGCGATTGGGATTCGCCGGGCCATCCTTCTTCTCTTTCGTCGAACGTCACCGCAACACCGTGTCGCTGGGGTTCGTGAAATCTTCTTCCGGAAGCGAAACCCAGGTACTGCGCCATGAGGAACTCGCCGCAGCGATGCACAGGCGTTCGACAGTTCGGTCGCACGAACCGATCGTTTGTTAACGGACGGCACTGTACGTCGATCGAAAGTCGCGCCGACACCCCCTGCGAATTCGCGTCGCGGGATAGTTTGCCAGGATCCGGCGATCAGCGTGGTGCGCATCAAGGAGGTGCGCAGCGGCCTCAGCACGAGGAGCCTGCCCGCGAGGCCGACCACCCCGCCCCTAGGAACGGTAGGAGTGCGACGTCGGGGCGAGCTGGGGGCCACCCCCCGAGACCGAAAGTAGCACCGCAGCGACGATAAGCGCCACGCCAACCAGGGTGGTCGTCAGCTCCCCGACCAACGAACCGATCCATCCGCGTTCCTGGAGGTCTCGGAACATCCTTATGCTCAGCCCGAACGTTCCGTTCGAGCTGCGAACCGATCGTCTCGATGCGTCGTGGCAGACGCCTCAGCTGTCCACCGATGACCTGGAGTTGCACGCGGCCGTCGGCGAACATCTCCCTTGAGTCCATCGCCAGACGTATGAAATGAGGAGTTCGAGCAAGGGCCCGATCGACCAAGTCGTAGTCGGCAACGAGCTGGCACAGCGTTCCCTCGAGTGACACGAAGGAAACGACTGGCGTTCTCCTCCGCTGTTGGGGACGTCGGGTCGGCTGAAATAATGGCCGGGACGATACGGTGGCGAGTCAGAGCGCCGTGATCCACCGCGCGATCTCGTCAGCGAGCTCGTCGCTATTGTCTTCGACCATCAGCATGTGGCCGTTCCCAGCGAGAACAGGCAGTTCGGACGACCAGAAGGTGACGGCGGCGCCCTGATCGGTGAGCCAGGCCACGATGTCCTGATCCAGCTGCGAGGGGTGGTCGGTATCGGCTCCACCCGTGAAGACGAGAATCGGCTTGTTCGTGAACGCGTCGGTCGGCCCGATCCTCATTTGGCTCCCACCGATGTTCTGACGCTGATAAAGCATCCGGGCCGGGATCGGCCGAAGGGTGCGGCGGAACACCTCGATGCACTCGCGGGGGAACCGCCGGCTGGGTCCGATGGCCTTGTCGTTCACGAAGGCGCTTGTGGGTTCCCAGAAACCCATCTTCGGGATGGTCCAGTCGATGGCCGCTCCACGGATGGAGACCTCCTGGTCGGACTCCCTCACGATCTCGGGCACCGCCTGTACATTTCCAGGCGGGCCCGGAGCGACGGCTACGAGCCCGTCGATGAGATCGCCATGCGTCTCTAGGAGGCGGAAGCCAATCGGACCTGCCATCGAGTGCACGACCAGCACGACGTTCCGGCCGAGACCAGAGAGGAACACGCCCATCCCTCGGCACACGCTCTCATAGTCCAGCCGCGCAGACGCCGCACGATCATCGACGTGTTGGGCCGCCTCATAGGACAACCCCAGCCAGTCCACCACCAGCACACCGTAGCCAAGCGATACCAATCGTGCCGCCCAGCCCTGTCGGCCGTCGGGCGTCTCGAGATAGCACTCCTTCGAGACACCACCCCCGTGCACGAGGACGATCCACCGAGCAGGCGCACCCGACGGCGCCAGTTCGGTGTACGAGATCGGCGCGACGTCGTCTGGGCGTGAAATCGAATCCATAGCTTCCCCAGGCCTGTTAGGCAATGACGGCGTCGAGGGCCCGTGCGAGCCTCTCCGGATGCGTGAGCATCACCAAATGGCTTCCGTCGATCTCGATCGTGCGCGGACTATCAAGCCGCCCGGCCGCGGCCTGGTAGATCTCAGCGGGAACGGCCTGGTCCTGAGCGAGGAACACATAACTTGACGGGATGCTGCTCGCCCAGAACTGGTCGAGGCGGATCGGCTCATTGGACCAGCCTGCCGGCGTTGGGACGAGCCTCGGCTCGAGCGCGGCGAGCTGCTGCTGCTCGAACGGGGACATGTCCTGCATAGACGCGGCCCAGAGCTCAGGCGGCATGACGATGGTGTTGTCGTCGGACTGACTCGCAAGCGCCTTCATCGCTGCGACCAACGGATCGGGGAGCACGTCGTTAATGGTCTCGCCGTCGCGCAGCACCCAGGCGTCGACGAAGACGACCCGGCCGATGCGCTCGGGCATCGCCTCAGCGACGAGTTGGATGAGCGGACCTCCGCCGCTATGACCGACGAGCACGATGTCGAGCTGGGTGAGCTCTCTTACCTGATCGATCAGATCGCGCGCCATCATGCTCATCGTGACGCCGGAGCGGTCCACGTCACCGTCTTCGAGACCGCGCAGCGTCGGCGCGATCACCTCGTGCCCCATTCTGCGCAATTCGTCGGCGACGCCGTCCCACGCCCAGCCGCCTACCCATCCGCCGTGCACCAGTACGATCTGCATTGATCATCCTCTTCGCATATTTATCTGCTGAGCAGAACTTGTTCCTAACTAGAAGACACAATAGCTTGCGCGGCGCCAACAGTCCAGCATGGCTCGAGCTCTCTTCAGAACGCGCCGAACGACCCCTGCACCAGGTCGCAGGGGAAAGAGACGACGAGCCTTCAGGAGGTCAGGTCGGCCAGACGTACGGCTGCCTCATCGAGGAGTGCGACGAGGGTCTTCACCTTGCGGGGAGGCAAGCGGAACACCGGGGCAGATGCGTTGATCGCCAACCGCAGCCCGCTCGCCGAGGGAACGGCCACGGCCACCGAGGCCACGCCCTCCTCGCTCTCCTCCCGGTTCGTTGCATAGCCCTGCTTCGCGACAAGATCCAGTTGTGCGAGGAGCTCGGTCTTGGTACGGATCGACTGCGGAGTCACCTGTGAGAGTTGCTCGTCGGGGTAGAGACGGTCCAATTGTTCTCGCGGGAGCTGCGCCAGGAGAACCTTTCCCGTGGAGGTGCAATGGGCCGGCATCTCCTTGCCCAACCGTGAAGCGACTCGCACCGCCGTCGTCGGTTCCGCGACCGGGGTCGTGCCCGACGTGAACCAGATCCAGCTCAGCCCCGACATCGCCCGTACCGTTCCTCGACGCGCGCACGAGGTGCTCGGTATCGTGACCGAGAGCTGGAGCCCGCTCGGCCGCGGGCCCGAGCTGCGGGAGAACCCGACGATCGTGCAGATCGCGGCGGACGTCGGACGAACGGCGGCACAGGTGGTGCTCCGCTGGCACGTGCAGCAGGGCCTCGTGCCGGTGCCGAGATCGTCAGACCCCAAACGCCTGGTCGAGAACCTCTCGGTCTTCGACTTCCGCCTTAGCACCGACCAGATGGCCACGCTTGCGTCCCTCGACAACGGCGAAGCCGCCGCGCGGGACTCTGACCTGCCCGAGAACGGTCATTAGTCCACCAAGAACACCAAAATCGTCACCGATCTGGTAAATTCAGCGCGCTCTGGAGACGCAGCAGAACGCCTCGCGCGGCTCCTGGACATTCGACTACACGCAGGACCGGCTCTCCGCCATCATGCGCTGCACACACGACCGCTGCCTCGAGACCGCCGACGAATACGGCTCGCCAGGCTTGCCCGGTGGACTTCGGCGACTGCGCGAAGCAACTGACCGGCGGCGAAGGTGATGGCTCGAACGTAGGCGCGATCTGCCTTGCTCGCCTCACCTTCGGCTCGCTCGACAGCCGCGTCCAAACCATCGCGAAGTCGCGTGCACTGCAGATGGCGGCGAGGGAGAGAGTAAGTTCTGCAGTGTGCCCGATCGGGAACAGGGGGTGGGCTTTAGTACCCCTGCCCGAATTCGCGAAGTCTGGGCCACAGATCGCCGCCGACGACGCCGAAGACCCCTACGTCCGCCAGCATGCCGCCGAAGCCCTGCTTGAGATCAACGAAGACCGGAAAGTCAACGGCCGCTACCTCGCCGTCAAGACCCGACAGAACCTCGCCCGCCTCACCGACTTCGCCGAACACACCCGTCGGTTTCCCTGCCTCTTCCGCCTCGATCAACGCCACCTGTGCACCCCTATCAGCGGGAGCGAGGGTCTCGGGAAGCTTCTCAAGCCGACGGGCAACTCGCTCGGCAGTGCTTGCGAATCGGCGGTACGGACGACCCAACTGTTCGCTCGTGTTGGGGTCCTGGCCGTGCCCCATGAGACGGCGGAGCTGCTCCTCGCTGACCTCACCACCGGGTTCGACGGCGCCAGAAATGTACGCGAGACCCGATCCGAGCCATGAGCCCGGCGGCGTGCTGTTCAGTCGTTCAGCCGGTGGAGCCAGTAGCCGGGTTCGCGGCGCTCGTGGGCGTAGGCGAGGATCAGGATCGTGTCCGGCTCCACCGTGTAGACGATGCGGTACGGGTATCCGCGAACGGCCTTGCTGCGGATCACGGTGCCATCGTCAGCGGTCGTGAATGGTGGGGCGGCGTTCGGCCATTGGTCGAGGTCTTTCCGGGCTTGCCTTGCTCGGTCGATGAGCGCAAGGCCGATCCCTGGCTCCTGGTCTTCGTACCAGCGCACGGCGGCGTCGAACTCCGCGACGGCCTCGGGGTGCTCTCGCTGGGCCAAGGTCATGCGGTGAGCAAGGCGCGCAAACGCTCGTAGTGCTCGTCGGCATCCACCAGATCGACCGCACCCTCACGCACCTCGGCCAGTCGCCGGGTAGCCTCGGCACGCCAGGCTGCATCGACCTCGCTCTCGTCGTCTGCATCATGGAGGCTTTCGAGCAGGGCGTTAGCGACGACCGCGCGCTGATCGGCGTCGAGCGCGAGGCCGTCTCGGATCAGAGTTGCGGTGTCGGGTGTCATGTATTCAAGTGTACGTCGAACGGCCGACAATCGCGCTGGGCGTCTGTGGCTCGGGTTGCGGGGCTGCTGTGAACGTCACGCCGACGCGACGTGCTGCTGATGCTCATAGGCCGCGTGCTGGCCCGTCATGTCGCGGGTCGTTGCGCCGCGGGTCGCGTTCGGTCGGCTCGCGGAGTTGCCGTTCGCGTTCGGCGAGTGCTTGCTGCCTTGCTTCGTGCTCGGCGCGGGTGGTTTCGATCCGTGCGGCGGCGTCGCGGATCGGTAGCGCGCGGAGGTAGTCGGCCTCGGCTCGGAGCGCGGTGGCTTGCTGGTGCGCCTGTCCTGCTTGCTGTGCTGGGTTCGGCAGTCGCATCCCGACCCGGTGGCGCATCACCGCCTGCGGCCCGTACTCGCTGACCAGCAACGCCCGGCGTTCCTGCTCGTGCCGCTGCCGCAACTCGTCACGGTCGGCTCGCGCGGCCTCGACGTGCTGGGCGGCGTCGATCACGCGGGGATCGGCCTCGGCGCGACGCTCGGCCTGTCGTGCCGCCCACTCGGGCAGGGTGTCGGTGGTGCGGGGTGGTTCGCCCCATGTTTCGCGCACCCGTGCCCGAACCGTCCGGGTGTGCTCGCTCGTCTGGCGGTGCTCCGCGCGGGCCTTGCGCCTGCCGAGCCTGCCGACGGTGGCGAGTCGGCTGCTTGCGGCGGCCTCGCGCTCGACAGCATCGAGATAGGTGGTGCCGTCTGCCTCGGCCTGCACCGTCAACGGTTCCGCGATTTCGGCACGGATGCGCGCCGCCTCGTCCTCGGCGTG
Organism: Arthrobacter sp. CAL618; assembly: GCF_000468215.1. Lineage (NCBI taxonomy): Bacteria > Bacillati > Actinomycetota > Actinomycetes > Micrococcales > Micrococcaceae > Arthrobacter > Arthrobacter sp. CAL618. Next base: position 24,653 of record NZ_ASZW01000171.1, read on the forward strand.
GCGGAGCACGTCGGCGTGCTCGTCGTCCTCGGTCTTGTGTGTTGCGCGCTGGGCGTCGAACCTGGCAGCGGTCTGCTCCCAGCGTTCCGCCGCACGTTCGGCTCGTTCGGCTTCGGCGGTGAGGCGGGCGAGTTCTTCGGTGATGAGCTGCACGGGGCCATCGCTGACGAGGCCTTGCACGGCGTCGATGGCTTGGGCGGTGGCGTGGTCGAGGCCACGGTCTGCCGGGTCGCGTTCCATCGCCTCAACGAACCGCGCCCGCGCATCCGCCATATCAGCGGCGACGACGTGGAGTTGGTTCTGTTGGCGGCCTCTCGTCATGCCGACGTAGACGCCTGCCGCGCTCGTCGCCTCCGACAAGGCCGTGTGGGAGGCATCGACGGTTGCGCCTTGGACGCCGTAGGCGGTCGCGGCATACGACAGGTGCGCCCACTCGCTCACGTACTCGGCGGGGAGGGCGACGGTGCGGCTGTGCTTGCCTCCGCCGCTGACTTCGCGGGCGTAGACGCTGCCCTCGTCGGTCACATGCTGCACGATCCATTGCTGCCGGTTTGCCACGCCGAGGTCGCTGCTGTTCTTCCGGGTCTGGATCAGGTCGCCAGCGCCGATGCTCAGCCCGTCGCTGCCGGTCGTCGTCATAGTGTCGTCGACCTCGCCGCGCTCGACCCGCCCGGCGCGGATGTGCTCGTTCAGCTCGGTGGCCTCGTCGTTGGTGGCGACGGTGATCGCTTCGCCGTCGTGGGCGTGGGCGGTGATGTGCTCGCGGGCCGCTTCCTCGTCGGCATGCAAGGTCACGAGGCCCATCGTGGCGAGTCGGTCGAACACGTCGCCGGGGTGCTCCCGGTCACGCATGACCAACGTCAACGCCGCATACTCGGCATCGGTGAACCTGTGGAGTTCGGTCATGTCGTAGGTACGGCCACGAATCTGGGCGGCCATGTCGAGCACCCCGCCGCGCCCGACCGCCGGGAGCTGCGCCCGGTCGCCCACGAACGCGACCGACGCGCCTGCCTCGGCGGTGACGGTCAGCAGAGCGAGGGCGGTGTCCTGGTCGAGCATCCCCGCTTCGTCCACGATCACCCGCTCACCCCGCGACAGCACGGCGTCGTTTGGTGGGCCGGTGTAGATGTTCCCGGTTGCAGGGTCGGTGTCGCCGGGTGCGAGGCGTGTCCATACGCCGTCCTCGTTCCACCGCCACCCATGCGCATACACGAGCGCCGCGACGGAGGTTGCGGGCACGCCGAGTTCTTCGTGGGCGACCTGCGCCGCACGCAACGTCGGCGCAACCACCCGCGAGGATCGCCCGTGCTCGGCTGCAACCTCGATGGCGACGCCGAGCATGGTGGTCTTGCCTGCGCCCGCCGCGCCCTCGACAATCACGAGCGGGTTGGTCGAGGCGACGGCAGCGGCGGCCACGGTCTGCCCGGTGTCGAGTCCGGCGGCTTGCGCAGCGTCGGTCACGTCGGGGTGCTTCGGCTCCCGTTCCGGCGTCGCGGCGGTGAGTTGGTCGCGGAGTGCGGTCTCGGCGGCGACGACGCCAAGGCTGGTGAGGTGGGCGACGTGCTCGGGTTGCACCATGCCCGGCGGCAGCACCGAGAAACAATCCGAGGCGGCGAGTCCGGTGGCGAGGTCGATGAACTCGCGCAACTCCGCCGGGGTCGCTTGCACGCCTGCCTCGGTGGTGATGCGGGTGACGTGCTCTCGCACGGTGTGCGGTGTCCAGGTCGATGCAGCCGCCGCGCAGCGATCCAGCGCACGACTGGCGACCTGTTGCACGCTGAGGTCATCCAGCGATGCCGGCGCAACGGTGTCGGGGTGCTGCAAGCTCTCGGGGTGGTAGCCGGCGTCTCGGAGTTCCTGCTGCCACCACTGCTCGTTCTTCAAGTCCGCCGGTTTCTTGCCGGGCCGCTGGAACGCCCACGCCGCGTCCTGCATCCGAGCGGTCAACACCGGGCCGGGCGTCTCGCCGGGATGCTTCGCTTGCCACTCGGCCTCCATGCGTTCCAGGTTGCGTCTGATCTGCGCCGACCGCTTCGACATGACGGCGTTGAACGGCTCCAACTCCACAACCTCACCGCTTACGGGGTCGAGGGTCAGGCCATGCTCGGAGAGCGTGGCGGCGAGCTGGGGGTGCGCGGCGATCACCGCCGTACCGAGAGCACGGATCGCGCCCTGCTGCTGGAACAACGCCGCCGTGGTCAGCGCCCGCCACTTCCCGCCCGCCCACACCCTCGTGCCAATCTGGAAATGGATATGCCGGTGCGGATCACCCGCACGACTCGTCTTGTGCGTGATCGCGACGGTCTGCATGTGCTCGACCGGCAGCACCTCCTGCGCGCCGCGCGGCCCCGCCAACGTGACCGAATGCTGACCAAGGAAGTGCTGAATCTCCCGCGCCGCATCCCGCTGCGTCGCGTCCAACGCCTCGGACACGTCCGGGTGGAGTGCGGCGGCGACCGACAGGCTCTTCGGCGCGTTGATCGTCATCTCCGCGAACAACGGCGACCCCCGACGCACCTTGCCCGGCTTGCGCGGGGTACCCATCGACTCCCCGGTGTCCGGGTTCACCCAATCGACCCAGGCTTCGTACTCATCCGCCGACAGCGACCGAGCAGCGGTGACCTCGCCGGTCGCGTCGATCACGGCGTACTCGGCCACGGCCTGGTCTGCGCCGAGGTAGTACTCGTCAGCGCGGGAGCGGTCGGCCTCGACATAGGCGCGCGCGGCAGCACCGCTGCCGTGGAACAGCTTCACTCCACCCTTCACTCTGGCCTCCCTCACGAGTCGTCTCGTGAGAGAGGTGCGCACTACGGCCCCGCCGTAAAATACGTGCCTCACTGAGATAGGGGGCAGATGACTGATGGAGCCGAGCGTCAGCGCGAGAGCGTCGCACAGAGTGTCGCTGGCAAGAGTTGGCGTCACAAAGTTCGAGGGAACTTTCGGAGTTCGGTTCGATGAAGTGACTAGTCTTCTCGGCGAACTTCGTGACCTGATTACTGCCCGATGAGTCTTCGGGCAGCGGTGACGACGGAGGCACGGCGGCGTGCGTGTTCGGCGTCGCTCTCGGCTCCGGTGATCATGCGGGCGACCTGCGGTACCGCTGACCACCATCCGGCGAGTGAGAGCACGAGGAACATCAGGTGGTCGGCGTCGAGGTCGCTCGTTACTGTGCCCTTGGCCTGTCCGTCGGTCATGGCGGCGACTTTGTATCCGTAGTATTCGCGCCGCTCGGCCTCGTCGGGTACTTCGGTGTCGAAGACGAGCCCTTCCCAGCGCATGAGCCTGCCGAGTTCGGGGTGCTCGCGGTGGTAGTCGTAGACGCGCCCGGCGTAGTCGCCCACGTCCTCGGTTGCGAATGATTCGACGGGCACGTCGCGGGCTACCTTCGCCAGTTCCTCGCGCAGTACGGTGGCGAAAAGTCTGTCCTTGCCCCCGAAGTGCGTGTAGACGCGCTCCTTGTTCACCCCGGCGGCCTTGGCGATGCGCTCGATGGTCGTGCCGTGCGGCCCGTGCGCGGCGAACTCGGCCACCGCCGCGTCGAGGATGCGGCGCTTCCTGCCCTCAACATCCCAGCCCATCGTTCCCACCTCCCGTCTCGTGCGGTAAACCCAACGCTCACGTTGCGTCTTCGCGGTTAGCCTACTACAGTCAAATCCAACGGAAACGTTGGATTTGGAGTGGTGGTGTCTGCGAACTCGACGGAACAGATAGCGGGAGCAGGCGAGGCGCGCGAGCACCCGGCAGGGAACGGCGTGGTCGTGCTGCTCGTGGTCACGGCGCTGCTGGTGCTCACGCAGTTGTACGCGGCAATCCCGCTGATCGCCCCGATCGGTGCGGAACTCGGCTCTGATGTGACGTTCGCGCTCTCGACGGTGTTCAGCGTGTGCTATGCGGTCGGGTTCCTGATCTGGGGGCCGTTGGCCGATCAGTACGGGCGGAAGCGGATCATGCTCATCGGCCTGGTGTATCTCACCGTCGCGACCATCGCCTGCGGCTTCGCCTCCACGGTGCCGATGCTTGCTGCGCTGCGCGGGGTGCAGGGGGTGATGGCGTCGAGTTTCGCGCCGGTTGCGCTCGCGTATCTGGCCGAAGCGACCCCGCTGAAGCGTCGGGCAACGGCGATCGGGGCCATGTCGACGGCATTCCTCGTTGCCGGGATCGCAGGCCAAGTACTCGCCTCCGCGCTCAGCCTGACGTTGGGCTGGCAGTGGGTGTTCATCCTCTCCGGCATCATGCTCGGCCTCGGCATGATCGGCGTCGCCGTGCTCGTCACCGAGCCGCACAGTCGCAGAGACGATGCGAGCCTGGTGCGTCGCTTCGCCGTAGTCGGGAGGGTCGCCACACGCCCCTCGGTGCTGCTACTGAGCCTCGCGCACCTAACGCTGCTGTTGTCGTTCGTCGGCATGTACACCGGCCTCGGCCCGCACCTGACCGACCTCTGCCTGGACTCATCGCAGGTGATCTGGCTCCGCCTCGTCGGGCTGCCGGGCATGTTCGCCTCCCTCTTCGCGGGCGCTATTGCGAAGCGTCTCGGCGGCGCGGGGGTTGCACGTGCCGGGTTCGCCCTCGCCGCGATTGGGCTGCTGATCGAAGCCGCACTCTCGGCATCCCTCGCGGGCACGGCGCTGGCGAGTCTCGTGTGAGTCACTGGGGTCGCGCTCGCGGTGCCCGCGATGATCACCCTGTTCGGCGAGACCGCCGCCCCGAACCGGGCCGGTGGGATGGCGCTCAACGGATTCGTGCTGTTCCTCGGTGCCAGCGTCGGCCCACTCACTGCCTACCTGGGCTTGGACTTCCCGATCCTGCTCGTCAGTCTCGCCGCGCTCATGGTGCTCGCCGTCGCCAGCCTCACCGGGTTCGCCCGACTCACCCGCACGCCCGCTTCGGAGGTACCTGTATGACTCGCATCCTGATTCTCGGCGCGACCGGGCGCACCGGAGCCGCCATCCTCGCTCATCTCCCCGCAGGCATCGAGGCGACCGCTGCGCTGCGCGATCCGGCAGACACCACGCGGCTCGCCAAGACTGCTGCATCGCTGACCTCCACGGTCGTGAACATCGCTGAGAACGCCAGTCTCACGCAAGCAATGCACGGCATCGACGTCGTCATGAACGCGATCCGACTGCGTGAGGACATCGCCCCGACCGAACTCGTGGCCGTACATGATCGACTCATCGAGGCAAGCACCAAGGCCAACGGCGCTCCGGCCCGGATCGTCACGGTCGGCGGAGCAGGAGCACTCCGACTCCCTGGAGACAGACGGTTCTGGCAAGACCCCCGGTTCCCAGAACCCACACTGCCGCGCGGGAGAGCACACGCCATGCTGCGCGACCACCTCGAAGCGGGCAACGCAGGATCAGAATGGGCGTATCTGATCCCGCCGCCCGTCTACGAACCGGAGGGGCCGACGACAGCACGCTGGGAACGAGTCTCCCCTTCCACAGACGAGACTGCGTTCACCCGACAAGCGATCAGTTATGCCGACTTCGGAGCGGCAGTCGCGGAGACTTCCACCAAGGACGACACTCGCACGCAACTCATCGCATGGCCCAGTGAACTGACAGAAAAGCACCCGATGAGTGGATAGGCGCATCTCCCCGCCGTTGTCGGCTCGGACACGGACGACGCATCGACCTGTGGGCCTGGCGGCGTACAACGTTGTCCGGCTCGTTGTGATCCGTGACGGCACGGCCATCGTGTTCAGCGAGTTCGGACAGCAACCCGTCAGCTTTGGCGACGCGGTGCTGCTGGGGCCGAGCGTGCTGTTCGGCGTCGAACCCGAGGGGCGGGTCACCTATACGACGGTCTACATCGACACCGACATGGCGCTGGATCAGTTCTTCTGGCAACACTCCGCGATCTTGCACGACCGCCTCGACGCCCACGACTTCGCGGGAAAGGTGTACACCGAACCTGCCCAGGTACTGCACCTGGGCCGGGATCGAGCCGGGCGGTTGTTGCCGTGGCTGGACGAGCTGGTCGCCCTCACCGTCGAGGGCAAGTACCTGGAACGGTTCCATCGGATGCAGGCGCTCTGGTTCCTCATCACCGATGTGATCGCGCCGTGCATCCGCGTCTCGACGGTGCGGCTGACCCGGCTGCAACGTGCCCGCGCTCGCCCGTTCTCCGCTCGAAGTCGGGTGCCTGAACCGTTGCGTCGTGAGGCGATGCTGGTGCGCGACGCGCTGCACAGCCGGATCACGCACCCGTGGACGCTCGCGGAACTGGCAGCCCTGGTGCGGCTCTCTCCGAAGCACCTGGTGCGCGTGTTCACGGACACGTTCGGGAAGACCCCGACCGCCTACCTGGTGATGCTCCGCGTGCAAGAGATGGCGCGGCTCCTACGCGAGACGAACATCACCGTCACCGCCACCGGGCAGCGGGTGGGGTGGCGGAGCCGGTCGCGCGCGGTAGAAGCATCCACAGCGCACACCGGAGTGACACCGAGCCGCTACCGAGACATGCGCCCGCTCATGACCGACCTCCCATGACCGAGCCGGTCGCGCTGCCCGGCAAAGTGCCGGAGTGACCGGGAAACGCCCGGCCTGCTCGTCTCCTGCTTCGCCGCGACCGCCGGTGCTTGGTAGGCCGGTTCTTCCCCCTGGTTGCTCGGGGGTGGTCAGAGAAGGGAGGTCGTCATGTCGCTGCTACTCGAACGCCCGGCGACCACGCCGACCGGTCATGAGCCTACAAGGACGCCGCAGTCGCCGCACCCCGCGATAGTGCAGCCGGTCGAGCCGTGGAGTTGCGTCTATGTCACCAGCATCCGTCACCGTCGCATATTGGCGGCGACCGCCTATGACTGTGTGCGCTTCGTGGTCGTGCGCGACGGCTCGATCATCCTCACCGATGCCGATGCCGATGCCGATGCGGGCGGGTCGGCGTCGGTGGGTGATGTGGTGCTGGTCGCCCCGAACGTCGAGTTCGGGTACGAACCCGAGGGCACCGTCACGGTGAGGACAGTGGCAGTGGATACCGATTACTGGTCGAGCAGTTGTTCTGGCAGCACCTCGACGTGCTCGCGGACGGCGAAGCCGCACGCGACCTCGCAACTCACCTGTATCCCGATCCGGTGCAGGTGCTGCGCGTCGGAGAATCGCAGGCCGAACGGCTCGGGCCGATCCTCGATGAACTCGCCACACTCACCGGCGAAGACCAATCGCCGCGCGGCTACTTCCGTGCGTATGCGCTGCTGTTCACGGTGCTCGCCGCCATCGCGCCGCTGGTTCGTCACGCGCCGGTGGAGGTGCCGCCGCTGACCTCTCGGCAGCGGGCCGTGCGGGTCGCGCCTCCCCGGTGGCGGGAGTTCAAGCCGGTGCGCCGCGAGATTATGCGCACGGCGGCGCTCATGCAGAGCAACATCGCCAGGCAGTGGCCGCTCACCGAACTGGACGCGCACGCCTGCCTGTCGCCGAGTCAGCTCAATCGGGTGTTCAAGGACTCGTTCGGGGTGACGCCGCCGGTGTACCTGTCGATCCTGCGCGTACAGGAGATGGCGCGCCTGATCCGCGAAACCGATCTGCTCATCGGCACGATCACCGAACGGGTCGGCTGGTGCCACCACTGCGGGCAAGCCTCGCGCATCTTCCGCCGCTACATGGGCGTGACCCCCATCGAGTACCGGCGCTACGGCCCACCGTCCGCGAGCCGGGCGGGGCCGGGCGTCGGCATCGCCACCGCACGCGCCGACGACTCCCGTGGGAACGGGTGCGCACCTACCTACTGACACCTGCCCACACGACCGGAGGAACCCGACGATGAGCACCGCCACCACGCGACCGCGATACGCTCCGGCGCGCCTGCATGTCGGGGTGGGGGTGACGGTTCCGGCAAATTGCCGGAACCGTGCGACCAGGGCTTTTACTCCCGGCCGGGGTGGTTCCGTCGAATCGGCGGCACCACACTCGCGGGGCGACGGTCGGGGAAAATTTCCCACACCGTCCAGCCTGCGACCTCGGCCCGCTGTGCTGCTCGTTGTGGTTCTCGTGACGGTGGTGGCAAATTGGCACCACCGTCCGACCAGGAGTTTCGCCGTTGCCCCCGCGAACCAAGCCGCATCCGCTGCGACCTCACCGCGACCGTTCACGGTGGTGTCGAATCGCCACCACCGTCGGACCTGCGCTTTCGCTCCGCTCGGCTGGCCGTCACGGGCGCGAACGGTGCCGCAAAATTTGCGGCACCGTTGAGCCGGTTCACGAGGGTACCGAATCGGCACCCCCGTGACATACCCCGTTTGGGGTCGGTCGCAGGTAGCTCCCTGTGGATAAGTCTGCATATAGTACCTCAACTCGATGCCAGGTACTAGATGTACCCGGCCATGAGGTTGGTGGCGTTTCCGGTCTTGTGAAAGGGGAGAACCTCCGGGCTTAGTGGAGATGTCTGACGTCTTCACGAACTCGGAGGTTCTCGTGTCCCACCGTAATGCCCGCTTGACCGTGCACGGCAGGCTGCTCATCGTCCATCGTGCCGGTGCCGGGTGGAAGCAGGCGCATATCGCCGCGGCAATGGGCGTGTCCCGACGCTGCGTGAAGCGGTGGCTGGCCCGCTACCGCGCCGAGGGTGAAGCCGGTCTCTACGATCGCTCCTCGCGGCCTCACCACGTCGCCAACCGCACCCCCGATGCCAGGGCCGCGGCGGTGGTCGCGATCCGGAAGAAGGAACGAGTCGGCCGTGACGAGGTCGCGGCCCGCACCGGGGTGCCGGCGCGGACGGTGTCGCGCATCATCGCCCGGTCCGGGCTGCCTCGTCTGGTCGATCTGGACCCGATGACCGGGGAGCGGATCCGCGCGTCGAAGACCACAGCGGTCCGCTATGAACGCGAGCAGCCCGGCGAGCTGGTGCACATGGACGTGAAGAAGCTCGGTCGCATCCCCGACGGCGGCGGGTGGAAGGCGCACGGCAGAGCGATGGGCTCCACAGCCGCCCGGAAACAGACCGTCGTCGGCTACGACTACGTGCACTCCGTCGTCGACGACCACTCCCGGCTCGCATACTCCGAGGTCCTCCCCGACGAGAAGGGCCCGACCTGCGCCGCGTTCCTCGAACGCGCCATCGGCTACTTCGCCGCGCACGGCATCCCCCGCATCGAGCGGCTGATCACCGACAACGCCTGGGCCTACCGATGGTCGCTGCGCGGCGTCTGCGGCGCGCACGGCATCCGGCAGAAGTTCATCAAACCGCACTGCCCGTGGCAGAACGGCAAGGTGGAGAGGTTCAACCGGACCCTGCAAACCGAATGGGCCTACCGGCAACCGTTCACCTCGAACGACGACCGCACCGCAGCACTTGACCCCTGGCTCGAGCACTACAACACTGGACGACGCCACTCAGCCCTCGGAGGCAACCCCCCGATCAGCCGACTGCAACCAACGTCCTGACCCCGTACAACTAGATGTTGTGGTTTGCCTGTCGTACCTGTCTACATGGATACCTCGACGCAGACCACCACAACCACGCCCGAACCAGCCTCGACCGATGCCCCCGAACCACTCGGCGCACGCCTCGCGCGGGAGAGCCGCGCAGCGCAGGGCCTGCCTCCGGTCATCGCTGACCCACGGGTGCGTGAGCAACTGCAAGCCCTCTGCGGCCTGCCGAAGGCGCGGGGGCGTTAGGCGCGCCAGACGAACTCGACCCGATGTGCGAGAATCCCCGCCCGGTACACCTCACGGCGGGCATGAAACGCTTCGACGGTCTCATTGCGCCGCCTCGCCGGTGTCGCGCCGTTCATCCCCCTGGGCAGGGCGTGAACGAGGACGGCTTCAAGGACGAGACTGGCGGCCTGGTGCTGCCACATCGGGGTACGGTCGGCCCACTCCTGTGCGACGGTCGTCATATCAATCGACGGGCCAGTGTGCTCCGGCACCGTGGCGGCGTACTCGCGGCGGGTGCGTTCGATGCGTTCGGCGATCCGTGAGCGTTGCCGCACCCACATCGACTTGTCGATCAACCCGTCGTAGTAGTCATCATCGAGCCGGGCGAGGCGTTCCCGGTCGGCATCGAGCGTCGCGGCAAGCCCCACTCGTGCGGCCTGATCCGCGCCCGGAGACTGGCGCTTGGCGGGGTTGAGGGTGATCTGCTCGAACGTCGCGAGCACGGCTTCCTCCACGAGTTTGGTGAGGTCGCCGGAACGGATCGAGCGGTTGCACCCGCCCGGCACCTGTTGCACACACTGATACACCTGGCCGCGATGCAGCATGGCGCGTCCGCAGGTCGAGCAGCGGATCAGACCCGAGAACGGATACAGCCGTTTCGCCGCCCCACTGCCGGGCTGATGGAAGTTTCGGGCCTGCTTGCGGGCATCGAGCACATCGGAGACCTGCTGCCAGGTGTCCTCGTCCAAGATCGCGGGCCACGCGGCGGTCGTCTGCATCAGGGAGGTTTTCGACCGGGTGCCGTCCGGCAACAACGGTCGATACTCCCGTACCCCCTTGATCGAGGGGTTGCGCAGCACCAGTTTGAGTGTCCGATCCGACCACCGGCACCCGTGCGTCGTACGGATACCCCGCCGGTTCCAGTCGGTGAGAATCCGGTACAACGTCTCTCCGGCCAGCACCCGCCGCGCGGCTTCCCGCACCAACTCGGCAGCCTCGGGGTCGATCACGAGCGTGTGGTTCTCGGCGCGGTAGCCGAACGGCACCTGCCCACCATGCCAAGTGCCCTCGATGGCCTGCTGCTTCGCCGCCCGAGCGACACGGCGGGCGGTGTCGGCTGAGGACTTGTTCGCCATCGCGACCAGCACCCGCGCCATCGCCACATCAGAATCCGTATCCAACCTCAGCGAGCCGGTCACGGAGCGGACGCTGAAGCCGTTGAGTACCTTGGCGTCGATCAGGTCTTCCAAGTCTCTCGGGTCGCGCACCGCCCGATCCAGGTCGTAGGCGATCATCACCCCGGCGCGCTGCTCGCTGAGGTGCTTCAACATCGCGCGGAACTCCGGGCGCACCACGCGCCGCACCCGCTCACCCGTCGGGAGTGTGATCGTGCGCTGCTTGAACGCCGACGTGTCGTTCTCCCGGTACACCTGGGCGACTTCCCACCCGTGCGCTGCCGCATACGCCCGGCAGTCAGCTTCCTGCCGGTCAACACCGCGCTCGGTGCCCTCGGGATCATCACTGATCCGCACATACACCACCGCCCGCAACGACGGCGACGCCTGCGCCGTCGCCTGGTCGTTCGGCTCATTGCCTGCGGTTCGTTCCTGCTGATCGTGGCTCATCTCAGCCACCGCCTTCCTAGCTCTCATCGAGAGGTAGGTGCGTTTACAGAACCTCGGCTATCCCATTCATCCGCAATCTGCTTGAGTACACGCGTGGAGATGAGGATCCCGATTACATCAAGCTGACGTCGCTTCTGCACTGGAAGACTGATACGGCGTCAATAACTCATGCGGACCTCGACACGATTTTTAACAGGCTGTTTGCAACGTCCGGGCACTGGAACGACTCGGATAGCGCGGTCATTGACATGATCATGGATCAGGCTGATGCTTGCCTCGGCAATAGTGCCAGCCTGGATCTCTCGAATAAGATCACACTCTCGATTGCCATCCGAATCGCCGCCGAGAAGCACATGGTTGAAGCGATCAATGATGCCGAGTTCCGTGATGAAGTGCGTGCAAACCAAACACCGCAACTTTTGGCGCGGTACAAGAAGGACTTTCCGGCCGAGTTAGACGCCATTAGAACAATCGATGGTGTGGTCCTGATGACGCCGGAACATATACATGTGAACTCCTTCATGTACGAACCGATCCTCGACATGTCGGACGAACACCTTGCACGGCTACTTGATGAGGTAAAGTCTCTCAATTCGTAGTGCGACGTCTGGCGGCGGTCGTCACGCATCTGAACCACCCACAATTAGATCCAGGTGACCAAATCGAATGTGGTGGCGTCGGAACCTCTTGGAACGAGGTCCGCAGCATCCGTGGTGTGGATGTGATCGCATATTGGCGGTGTTCTGTCAGCAGTAGCTGGCAAGTAGGGTACACAACATGCACGGCCGAAAGGCGCTTTAGGCCACAGACAGAAGCAGGGGACTGCCCCCGGTTTGACTAGGCAGCGAGAGGCTATCGGGCAGAAGTTTACTGGCCTTCCATACTCGTAAAACCTAGACTTTCGAGAGTTTTGAAAGAAGCTTCGAGTATTTTATGATAAAGAAATCTGGTTCCCGGCGAGCCGAATAAAACATCTGTGAGTCTACTCCATGCTCTTCATCCAGTTCGAGTTCGTGGCGAATAGTTTTAATCTTAGCCTTAGGGACTTCTCGGCCGTCCCCTGTATTAGTGAAGTACGTATCAAGAGTGCGAGTCTTCTTGAATGGTGGGAGCCGCCTTTTTTCGACGACCGTCCGAGTGATCTTTAGCTTTTCCCCTCGATGTTGAAGAATTTCACAATCCTTCATGCGAAGGAGTTTATTTAATTCGCGCCATGTTACCGATCTCTCCTCTTTGCTAGCAGCCCTGCTATGGCGACAGACCCAATCAGTGATTGCCGCAGTTTCCCGATCGGCTACGTTGTCGTATGAGAAGCCTGCCGGCAGCAGGTCATGTGAGGCTACACGTAGCATCCACTTAAAGAGTTCCCCCTCCGTCGAATCCAAAACAAAGTTGTTTCGATCTAGAAAAACGAGCAAGCTTACCAGTGCGGTGCGTTTATTGCCGTTATAAAAAGCATGATTCTGAACTAGAGAATGAAGCAACGCAGCTCCCGCCGACTGTATTGTTGAGTATTTATATTGCCCTCCCATACTTGTAGCCGGCCTCGATACTGCACTTTCAAGCAAGGCCACGCTGCGAACACCCGGAGGGCTGATGGGATCGGCCGCCTCGGCAAAATCTCTCTCTAGTTCCTCGTGGATTCCTAGAACCTCTTCAGCGGTTAGAAACATGCTTGGCCGAACTGTGCCTTTAGCTGACCACTCGAATGGTTCAGCCGCCGGTTTCATTTCTGATTTTTTTTCTTCTCGACGCTGCTCCAAACGCATTGCGGTTTTATCTCGCCCAGACCTCATGTAGGTGTTCAAGCGTTTTATGGACCCTTCAGGCATGCTACTCGCATTGGCTTTGAGGCTAAATCCAAGTACCTGAAGGAGCTCTGCCAGCTCGTTTCTTTCAAGATCGTACTCATTGAGCCAGTAGGCTACGCGGCGTTGTTGGATTCCGCCGATCCCTACTGCCTTTTGCGCAGTTCGTGAATCAGCCTTTAAAATACGGGAGGCAGGGCTTTCGACATATTCGATACCGGCCGCCCATAGAGCGACAAGTGCACGTTCGGGATCCAAATTTGCGCGAGATGCCAAAGCTCCGACAGTCCATGATCGCTGGCTCATTCTTCTATCCTGCCATCGTTCGCTGATGTCAGTTTCAGAAGACGTCTGCACGGAATGTCAGAAGTCGTGTGCACTGCTCGCCGATGCGGATGTGTCCCGTCAGGCAGACATTCGGTGAAGGGCAGGGTCAGGAAGCGCAGCAGGAGAGTTTGGAGACATCCGTTGTATAGGACTGGGCGGCGATCTTGATCCCTTCGGCCATCGTCAGGTAGGGGCTCCAGAGGTTCGCGACCTGGTCCACGGTCATCCCGGCTTCCAGTATGTAGACGCCGGCGGCGGCGAGGTCTCCGGCGTCCTTGGCGACGGCGGTGATACCGACAATCCGTCTGGTCTCGGCGTCTGCGACGATCTTGATGAAGCCGCGGGTGTCCCTGTTCACCAAGGCCCGAGGCACGTACTCCAGGGGCAGGACCCGGCATTCGCACCGGATGCCGGCTTCGTTGGCTTCCTTGTCCGTCATTCCAACCGCGGCCAGAGCGGGGCTGGTGAAGGTGACCCGGGGAAGGTGCCGGTAGTCGACCTCGCGGCCGGCGTTGTTGAACGCGTTCTCCACCATCAGGGATCCGTGGGATGCTGCGACGTAGACGAATTCGCGGTGTCCGGTCACGTCCCCAGCGGCCCAGATCCGTCCATTGGAGCTGCCCAGCTGGTTATCGACCAGGATCTCGCCGCCATCTCCGGTCTTGACGCCGACCCCGGACAGGTTCAGCCCTTCCGTGACCGGCCGGCGTCCCGTGGCGACCAGCACCCTCGTGGCTCGGAATTCCTCCTGCCCGCCAGAGATGGTCGCGGTCGCGATGATCTCGCCTGTGGCCGGGTCCGTGCGCACGGAGGACACGGCCGCCCGGCGGACGACGCGGATCCCTTCGTCGGCGAAGATACCCATAAGGGCCCGGGAGGCCTCGGGTTCCTCCGCGGAGGCCAGGCGGGAGCGGACCAGGATGGTGACCTTGGACCCCAGACGGGCGAAGAGCTGGGCCTGTTCCAGGGCCACGTACCCGCCGCCGATGACCAGCAGAGACTCGGGGACCTCCTGGAGTTCCATCGCGGTGGTGGAGGTCAGGTATTCCGTGTCCGCCAGACCCTCGATCGGTGGCACCCATGGAGCGGAGCCGGTGGCCACCAGATAGTGCGCGGCCCTCACGGATTCCCGGGCACCGTCGCCTCCGGTGATTTCCAGGACGGGATCGTCCTGGGTGCCGGCGAAGACGGCATTGCCCTGGCGCAGCTCCCAGCCGTAGTCCGCGATCAGGTCCACGTACTTATCCGAACGCATCGTCTCCACCAGGAAACGTTTCCCGCCGATCAGCCCGGCCATGTCCACTTCCCCAGCTGAGGTGCTGATGCCGGGGAACCTGCCGGAAGCGTCCAGGGCAACATGCCTGGCCTCGGCCGCAGCTAGGAGCGCTTTGGAGGGAATGCAGCCCGTGTTCACACAGGTCCCGCCGACGGTGGAACGCTCAATCATCAGGACGCGTTTGCCAAGGTTGGTCGCCCGGATCGCCGCCGCGAACGCTGCGCCTCCAGAACCGATGACGGCCAGATCAAAATCAGGTGTTGGTTCAGACATGAAATCCTCCAAAGTCGTACAACAGCGCCGTTCTGAACTACCCGTAACGGTGCCTCGTGCATGGTTCTGCCCCCAAGTCTGCACCTTCCACCATGGGGGAAGGTCAAGAAACCCATCGCGCCCCTGGTCTGGGCCCCGAACCGCGGAGCCCCGAAGATGTGGTTTCCCCGCTCCGGGTTGCAGAACCGGCTTCCAATAGCACTTCTTTACCTTCCACTAAACTGGAAGGTAAGGGGAAGCCCCGGGATAAGAGGTACATGATGCGTATTGGCGAAACCGCCGCAGCCGCCGGAATGACGACGAAGACACTGCGGTTCTACGAGGACCGTGGCCTGTTGCCGGCCACCGACAGGGCACCGAACGGATACCGCGACTACCCCCACGAGACGGTCAGCCGGCTCGAATTTATCCGCCGCGGACGCACCGCCGGACTCACCCTGGCCCAGATCGGAGAGATCCTCGCCGTCCGGGACATCGGCCACGCCCCCTGCATACACGTGAAGGATCTGCTGGCCAAGCAGCTCCACGACCTCGACGCCCGGATCGCAGAACTCACCGCGCTGCGGGCGACCGTCGCCGAGTTCCATGAAGCGGCGGCCGCGGGAGACCCGGCAGCCTGCGATCCCGAACGCATCTGCAGCTACCTCTAATGAGAGCAACGCCTATTACTCCCTCTGCCCGCCGTACCCACCATTCCGCTGGCACCGCGTAGTAGTGCGGAGTCCTTCTTACAAACGAAGGATTCCGAGAAAGCATCGAATCGAGAATCCCTAGATCGATCGCTCATCGAAGTGGCGCGACGTCCTGCCGCGGAAAATTGGCTCGACGAAGAAGAATCTGCAACCCGCCCCCGTTCTCACAAATAGTTCTCGAATCTGTACAGTCGAACTAAGACCCCGAACCGAGTTTTGAGAAGAGAACACCCTCCATGACCACGCACCGCATCGGCTACGCCCGGGTTTCCACCCGGGACCAGAATCTGGACCTGCAGCGCGACGCCCTACAGAAGGCCGGATGCGACAAGATCTACAAAGACACGATCAGCGGCACCAAGTCCCAACGCCCCGGCCTCGACCAGGCGCTGGATAACCTGCGCAAAGGTGACACCCTGGTGGTGTGGAAGCTGGACCGCCTGGGCCGGAGCGTGAAAGACCTCCTGGATTTCGCCGGCGGACTGAACGACCGCGGCGTAGGATTCGTCAGCCTCACCGATGCAATCGACACCACCACGGTCTCCGGACGCTTCTTTTTCAACGTCATGGCTTCCCTGGCCCAGATGGAACGGGAACTCATGATCGAACGTACCCAGGCCGGCCTGCAGGCCGCTCGTGAACAAGGACGGGTCGGCGGCCGCAAACGCATCATGACGGATGCCAAGATCCGCTCAGCCCGAAAGCTCCTCCACCAGGGAACACCGCCCCGGGAGGTCGCCGACACCCTAGGAGTCTCCGTTCCCACCCTCTACCGATGGGTCCCGGCGACAGGCGCGACCGAGGCACCAAAGAAGTAGTTCCTGCAGGTTGGTGCAGGCGACTTCTGAAAAATGACTGCTGGTGCAGAGGACTATTGAGCAGAATGCACTTCCGTGCAGGGCACTTCTGACGTTTCAATGTCCATACTCGTCTGCACTACCCCGGAATTCCGCGGGCGCCCGTGCAGACAGCTACTGAAAACGACATTGTCGTTGACTGGACTGCTTGTAGCGAATACGAACAATTGCGGCACTGTTCAGGACGGCAAAGTAACACTAGAACTGCTGGCCTACCGCGTAACAAGTCGCTCACGAAAGGTCAGCCGCTGATGTATAGTTCAGTAGATGCTGACTACTGCCTCACGCTTGGACGTGATGAACCGACTCGGCCGTGCCATGGCCGATCCGACCCGCTCTCGGATCCTCATGATGCTGTTGGACGCACCGAGCTATCCCACTGCCCTTGCTGCCGACTTGGGCCTGACGCGTTCGAATGTGTCTAACCACCTCACTTGCCTCAGGGAATGTGGGATCGTCTCTGCTGCGCTTGAGGGCCGCCAGACACGGTACGACATCGCTGACCCTCATCTTGCCTCCGCGCTCACCGCGCTGGTCGATGTCACTCTCGCCGTGGATGAGAGCGCCCCCTGTATTGATCCTGCCTGTTCAGTTCCCGGGTGCTGCAACGCAGCAGCGGACGCATGATGCTGTCCTCGGTTCTGCAGGCGATTGGCCTGTTTGTCGCCACCAATATCGACGACATCATCGTGCTGTCATTGTTCTTCGCCCGCGGTGCCGGGCAACGGGGGACAACAGCCCGGATCCTCGCAGGCCAGTATCTGGGCTTCGCAGCCATCTTGGGTGCGGCCGTGCTCGTGTCGTTGGGGGCAGGGGCATTCCTGCCCCCGCAGGTCATCCCCTACTTCGGACTCATACCCCTATTCCTGGGGCTATGGGCCGCATGGCAAGCTTGGCGCGGGGATAATGACGATGACGACGAGGCGAAGGTTTCCGGCAAGAACGTGACCATGTGGACTGTCGCTGCGGTCACCTTCGCCAACGGTGGGGACAATATCGGCGTCTACGTGCCGGTCTTTCTCAGCGTAGGACCTGCCGCCGTCGTCGCCTATTGTGCTGTCTTCCTCGCGCTCGTCGCGGTCCTCGTCATGCTGGCAAAGTTCGTCGCCACCAGGCCGTCGATCGCCGAAATTCTAGAACGCTGGGAACACATCCTCTTCCCGATCGTCCTGATTGGTCTCGGTGTCGTCATCCTCGTCAGCGGCGGAGCCTTTGGACTCTAACAAGAGCAGGTCAGACACCCATGCCGCATGTTCGCCCCTCGTCATGGTTCAGCTCGAACCGCCAAACGAAGCTGCGAATAACCGCCATTCTTAGTTAACAGTCACACAGTCACACATATGGGATTTTTGTGGCCGGGGGAGTGGCGAAAAAGTGTCGCGGTGAAGGACCGGCTTACGGACCGTTCCAGATTGTTGTACTCACCAAAGTCCAGCAGGGCCCCATCAATCTTCGGTGCGAGGTCATTACTGACGCTGAGCTCAATCGCAGTGAGCTTGCGTCCTTCAACAGTGGGATCTGCGGCGTAATTCTCACGGTCCGCTTCTGGGACGGAGATGAAGGACAAGGTACTGAAAACCGGTTTCCGTGGAAGGCTGAGGGAAAAATACAGGCCCTGTGAACGGCAGCCTCCTGGCCCTTGGAAGCAGTGTAGGACGCCGCCAAAGACGTCGATCATTTCGAGCGCGTCCTGCGTGATGGAGAACGTTTGGCCCTGGGGGAGTGCGCCCTGAGCTGCGGCTTGTGGTGGGCGTGTCAATGTTGGCTTTCTGTTCGTGGGAGGACCTTTCCCTGTTTGGGTGAGACCACGTCGTTCGCCATTCAGCAACGGTGCTCTAAGGCACCCAGATCGGTAGGGCCTGCAGCGAAATGCCTTCTGTGGCCCGACGTTTCGGGATCTATCAGGTCAAGTTCATTCGTGTGCGGGTTCTCCTGTGACGCGGTGGTCGGCGTGGTTGAGGCCTTCCAGGACGAGTCGTGCCAGGTGGCCGTCGGTGATGCTGTAGACGATATTCCGGCTCTCTCTACGGGTGCTGACGAGCCCGGAGAATCGCAGCTTCGCCAGGTGCTGGCTGACTGAGGTTCGTGCTGCGCCGGTCTGTTCCACTAACGAGGTGACATCCGTCGGCCCGAGTGTGAGAAGCCACAAAATATGAAGCCGGGTCGGGTCGGCAAGCATCCGAAAGGTTGCAGCTCCGGTTTCCAGCCGCTCAGTATCAGGAGGGGAGGGGTGATGCAGGCTCGGCTCTGGGTGGATTTGGGGATCATTCACATCAGTGAGCCTTCTGTGTTGCCGGGGTTTCATCGGGGAACGCCTTCTGACCGTGGGGCCATAAACGCCAGGCAGTCAGTGTTCCCAGTGTAGCGAGCGCTGCGAGGACTGCGGCGGCTGTGGTCTGGCCTGCAGCGGCGCCTACCCAGCCAGCGATCGGGTAGGTGAGGATGAAGCAGGCATGGGAGAGGGAGAACTGTGCGGTGAATAAGTAGGAGCGGGTGCTATCGGTGGCCGTCCGGCGCAGAAGCCGGGCCGAGGGGGTGTTAATCATCGACGTTCCTGCACCCAGAATCACCCACACAACCAGTAGTAACGGCCAGGACTGTCCGGTCCAGGCAATCGCTGCGGCCGCAATAATCCCCAGCGGCACAATGATTCCGCCGAGGATCATCAAAGAACGATCCGAGACCCGGTCCAGCACCTTTGGTGCGGCGAGAGCGACGACCATCGAACCCGCACCGTAGCAAGCCAGAGCGAGTGCCAGATCCGTATTTGATCCTACGAATACATTCAGGGCAAAGATCACGGTGTTGACCAGGACCAGTGCTGTGGCGCAGGCGACGACAAGGTTCAGGGCCATCAGGCCGCGGAGGGAAGGTTCCCTCAGAAAGATTCGTGTTCCGAGTGTGGTCCGGTGCAGTAACGACCCTGACCGTTCAATGTCCGGTATTTGCGGCAGCCTGGTGGTGATGACCATGAGGGCAGAGAGCAGGAATCCTGCCATCGTGCCGATGAAGAGGTCGTGATAGGACATGAACGTCAGCAACGCCGCAGCGACCACTGGGCTCAGCAGCGATTCTAGATCGTAGGCCAGACGGGACAGTGATAGCGCCCGGGTGTAGTCCTTCTCCTTCGGCAGAACAACCGGGATGAGTGCCTGAAAGGCGGGGGTAAAAGTCGCCGACGCCGACTGCAGAACGAACACCAGCACGTAGATCTGCCAGATCTGATCAATGAAAGGCAGGCTCAGAGCAATGGCGGCGCGGACCAGGTCCGCCCCGACCAATACAGCTTTGCGCGGCAATCGCTCCACTAAGGCGGCCATGACCGGGGCGACGAACACGTACGCCAGCATCTTGATCGTCAGTGCCGTTCCTAGAACTGCGCCGGCTTGCCCGCCGGCCAGATCAAAGGCCAACAGGCCCAACGCCACCGTCAGAAGTCCTGTTCCCAGCAAAGCCACAACCTGCGCCGTGAACAGCTTCCGATAAGCAGTGACCCGAAGTACCTCAAGCATCGTCAACCCTTCCCATTGTGAAAACCAACCAGGTTCAATATACAGTACTCGTGCACACAGGTGCACGTAACGGAAGTACATGACTGACGCCTACGCTTTACTCAGACATCTAGTCATCCTCGGCACGGTCTGAATTGCCTGAATAGCGTCCGCTCTCGGGCAGATTTTTACGTGATTCAAAGGCATTGCTAGGAAGCGGGCCGGGGGGCGGCTTGCGGTGAGTTGGGCCGAAACTTTGGTTGAAGTGTCGCTGGTCAGTTTGCTTACGTTTCACTAGGGTGGTCCTCAGGTGAACAAGCCGGGAGGACTCATCACAGTTTCGGCACGGGGCAGAACGGGCATCACCGTCCAGACGGTGATGCGCCTCGTGTTGAGCTTTTCGCTGCTGGTCGCGTTCACTTCTTCAGGTGCCGCAGCTTTGTGCCTTCAGATGGAACAACACGGCCCCTCCCCAATGGCGGACCATGTGGTGGGTATGGATTCACATCGGCAGACTGGCGGCGCTCATACGCCAGTCACGACTGCGACACCAATGCATTCCCCGGCGGCGCAGACGTGTTGCCATCAACAGGTCAGTGCGACCGAAAGAGTGACCGCGCCGAAGCGTGCGCTACCGGCGGAGCAGGGCGTGGCCTTTCCAACGCGGCTGGAAATGCTTCCTGCTGATCACGGCTACCTGCCGCTGGGATTGTTTGATCCGGCTCTTGAGAAGCGCGATCATCTTCGGCCGTCGTTGACGGCTCTATCCATCAGTCGCACATAAACCGCTCTTCCTTTGGCATGCCGGTCAGAGGCCCGCCCTGTCGCCTGCCTCCAACCGATAGCACCGGCTCCTGGTCGCCGATCGGCGCCCAACTCCACAACAACAAACGAACAGCAGCTGACATGGATCAGTTGCACCCTGACTGAGGAGAAACCAATGACACATCACGTGACGTCAATGCTCGATACCTTCCCCAAGGACCTTGGGGGAGTGGATAAGGAAAAGCTCGCCGAATGCATCGAGGCTTGCTTCGAATGTGCCCAGACCTGCACCGCATGCGCGGATGCGTGCCTGAGCGAGGACATGGTCGCTGAGCTGACGAAGTGCATCCGCACCAACCTGGACTGTGCTGATATTTGCGCGACCACCGGCAACGTTTTGACCCGTCGCACCGGGTACAACGCGGATCTCACCCGGGCAGTGGTTGAAGCTTGCCGTGCAGCGTGCAAAGTCTGCGCGGATGAGTGTGAACAGCACGCCGAAATGCACGATCATTGCCGGGTCTGCGCCGAGGCGTGCCGGCGCTGTGAAAAGGCTTGCGAAGAACTGCTGTCTTCGCTGGCATAAAATCCTCCTCCTTTAACAGTGGCCCCAAGGAGCACTTCCCCTTCGATCTGAGCAACTTCTGGATGACGTTGTTAATGGACGGGGCGATGCCGATCGTCATGGTCGTAGGCATGTGGTCGGTGTTCAAGAACAAAAAAGCGAACATCACCATGCTTATCGGATTCCCCGTGCTCTTCTGGTTGGCCAGGAGTCAAACATCATGGATCAAGAAATAGTGGAACTGTGCGACGCGATCGTGGAGACCCAGCGAGAGGAAATCAGCCACATGCAATCGATCCTCGATCGATACGCATCCGAGTGACAAAAGAACACAAATGGTCGGGCGCTCTCTGAACTGGAGAGCGCCCCGTTCTTGCTCATCCTTGTTGTAGTGAACGGCGGCGCGGTAAGGGCCGGCCTTGACTTATACCCCTAGGGGGTATAGCTTGTGGGTACCGGAGCGGGAAGTCCGAGCCCATTATGGGCCGCTTACTCCCTGAGGGTCCGTAGGGCGGCTGCAGCCAACGTGAATGACAACGGGTGGCTACACCCGCTGATTCTCAAATGACCATTCCTCATACTTTGGAGACCTTATGTGCGGCACTTCTTCCGATCTGACCCTGACCGACACCTCATCTTCCGGATGCGCCTGCTGCGCACCCCAGGACAGCAACGCCACATCGGTTCCCGCAGCGGGCAGCATCAGCGCCAGCTTCGGTGTGGCCGGTTTGACCTGCGGGTCGTGCGCGTCCCGGGTAACCTCTGCAGTCGGCGAGATTGATGACGTTACCGACGTCCAGATTGATCTCGTTTCCGGCGGGACCTCCACGGTCACCGTCCTCAGTACCCAGGCGGTTCCCGCAGCAGCAGTACGCTCCGCGGTCGAGCAAGCCGGGTACCAGCTTTCTAACGCCTGATCTTTTCTCAGGTCCGGGACACGATCCCGTTTGACTGAAGGAGAAAAACCATGAAACACCATCACCACACGAATACCGATACCCACGGGCAGGCCACGCCCACGACGGAACCGACCCCCGCGTTGGATCCCGATCAACACGAAGACCATGGTCACCAGACCCCGCCCGGGGGCGCGGACCATGAAGTGCACTCCCACGGAGAACACGCGGGACACTCCACCGCAATGTTCAAGAACAAGTTCTGGTTGAGCCTGATCCTGGCTGTTCCGGTGGTGTTGTTCAGCCACATGTTCGCCACGATCGTCGGCTACACGCCACCGGATTTTCTGGGTGCCATGTGGATCTCACCCATCCTGGGCACCATCATCTTCTTCTACGGTGGAGCCCCGTTCCTCAAAGGTGGGGTGACTGAAATTAAGTCCCGACAACCGGGAATGATGTTGCTGATCGCGATGGCTATCAGCGTTGCGTTCATTGCTTCCTGGGTGACCACCCTGGGGATAGGGGATTTCAACCTGGACTTCTGGTGGGAGCTGGCTCTGCTGGTGGTCATCATGTTGTTGGGGCACTGGATGGAAATGCGTGCCCTCGGATCCGCTGCGGGTGCCTTGGATGCGTTGGCTGCGCTTCTGCCCGATGAGGCAGATAAGGTCACCGACGCGGGAATCGAGACAGTCCCCGTGAGCTCGCTGGCCACCGGCGACGTCGTCCTGGTCCGATCGGGCTCCCGGGTACCCGCGGATGGTGAAATTGTTGATGGGGCGGCCGAGTTCGATGAGGCGATGATCACCGGTGAATCCCGCACCGTGCAACGCACTGTCGGCGAGGTAGTGGTCGCGGGCACGGTGGCGACCGACAACGCGGTCCGGGTGCGGGTGACCGCCGTCGGCGCCGATACTACCCTGGCAGGGATTCAGCGCCTGGTCGCTGAGGCGCAAGCCTCGTCGTCGAAAGCCCAGGCCCTTGCTGACAGGGCCGCTGCGCTGCTGTTCTACTTCGCACTGGGCGCGGGCATCATCACGTTCATCGCGTGGATCCTGCTGGGCAGCCCCGATGATGCGGTCATCCGCACCGTGACGGTTCTGGTGATCGCCTGCCCGCACGCCCTTGGTTTGGCTATTCCGCTGGTGATCGCCATTTCGACGGAGCGCGCTGCGAAAGCGGGTGTGTTGATCAAGAACAGGATGGCGTTGGAGCGTATGCGCACCATCGACATAGTGTTGTTCGACAAGACCGGGACGCTCACCGAAGGCCGGCATGCAGTCACCGCCACCGTCACATCCGGGACAGTGACTAACGCGGAAATGTTGGCGTTGGCCGGAGCGGCCGAGTCCGACAGCGAACACCCGGTTGCCCGGGCCATCGTCAAGGCTGCCATGGACACACCGGAATCGACGGCGTTCGGCTATCGCGGCAGCGGCTTTTCTTCGATGACAGGCCGGGGTGTCCGGGCGACAGTTAACGAGACCGAGGTCATCGTTGGCGGCCCTAACATGCTCAAGGAACTTCAGCTGGAGACACCTGCGGACATGAGGAATACCGTCCAGGAATGGGTCGGCCGCGGCGCCTCTGTGCTGCATGTGGTCCGCGACGGCCAAGTGATTGGTGCCGTGCGGCTCGAGGACCGGGTGAGGGATGAATCCCGTGCCGCCGTGAAAGCGCTGCAGGCCCGGGGTGTCAAGGTCGCCATGATCACCGGGGACGCACGCCAGGTGGCGGACGCGGTCGGGGCTGAACTCGGTATCGATGAAGTCTTCGCTGACGTGTTGCCGCAGGATAAGGACTCCAAGGTCGCAGAGTTGCAGGCTCGCGGATTGAAAGTGGCGATGGTCGGCGACGGCGTGAATGACGCCCCCGCGCTGGCCCGGGCAGAGGTGGGCATCGCTATTGGTGCCGGGACCGATGTCGCAATGGAATCAGCGGGCGTGGTGCTGGCGGGCAATGATCCACGATCAGTCCTGGCGATGATCGACTTGTCCAGGGCTAGTTACCGGAAGATGATTCAGAACCTGGTGTGGGCGACGGGATACAACCTGATTGCTGTGCCCCTGGCCGCTGGCGTGTTGGCCTTCGCCGGTTTCGTGCTCTCGCCCGCAGCGGGAGCGGTACTGATGAGTGTCTCCACTATTGTGGTCGCCCTGAACGCGCAGTTGCTGCGCAGGATCGACCTCAGTCCCGAACGTTTCACCACCACCTAGCGGAGTGAGGAGACTCCCGGCGTCATCCTCCGGATTGGAGGACGAGGCCGGGAGTTCACTAGGCTGGAGACAATCAACGGACATGAAAGGGTAACGGTAGTGGCAGGCACGACCAGGCAACGGGCAGCGCTCGATCTGTCGCGGTCAGCCCTCACCTTTTTGGGCTTCGTCGCCATCATCGTCGGGATCCTCGCGATGCACGTATGGATGGGGGGCCACGGCTCCACAGCCCACGGTTCTCCGGCGCAGAGCGGCTCCGCTCACGGCACTGCCGTCGCAGCGAGCCAGACGACATCGGATATCGGATCCCCGTCGTCTATGGGTGCGCACCCGGTTCAGATTAATGATGCCTACGTTGTTGATTTTCAGGGAAGCACCGGTGACGCGGCACAAGGTTGCGTAGGGTCTTGTGGGGATGACGGCATGGCACTTGGTATGTGTCTCCTGGCCGTTATCGTCGTTGTCGGGCTGGCATTCCTGGTACGTTCCGGCCGGTTCGTTCCAGGGTCCGTGCTTCTCCGGGGACCGCCGCTGATCCGCTTACGACCCCTATCGATCCCTGTCCCTTCTCTGATCCACCTCTGTATCAGCCGGACATAAAACACCGGCTCCCCGCCAACTCGGTGCGCTTGAGCGTTACGGCTCCCACCTCGAAGGCATGCTTGTGCCCGCAGGCGGGCATCACTACAGACTTTCATCAGATGAATTCAAAGGATCAGATCACTATGAAGCGTTACCTTTCCCTTTCTGCACTGAGCGTTGCAGCTGTTATCACCCTCGCGGGGTGTGGAAGTGACAACAAACCTGCTACCCCGGCGGTCGAACCACCGGCTTCCACCCAAGAAACAACCACCCCTACGGAATCAGGTGCTGAGGTGTCCGCCGAGCACAACGACGCGGACGTCATGTTCGCCCAGATGATGATTCCCCACCACCAACAGGCGGTGAAAATGAGCGAGATGATGCTCACCAAGGAGGACGTCAGCCCTGACGTCCTTGATCTGGCCACCCAGATCAAGGATGCGCAGGGTCCTGAGATCGAGACCATGACCAGCTGGTTGGAGGCTTGGGACCGGCCGATTATGCCTGAAGGTGGCATGGAGGGCCACGACATGGGATCCATGGGTGGCATGGACGGAATGATGGACGACGATCAGATGGCCGACCTGGAATCCGCCGAAGGCGATGACGCGGCCCGGATGTTCCTGGAATCCATGACCGAACACCACAACGGTGCAGTGGACATGGCGCAGGAAGAAATCG
The DNA here is from genome assembly GCF_000468215.1 of Arthrobacter sp. CAL618. Taxonomy (NCBI): domain Bacteria; kingdom Bacillati; phylum Actinomycetota; class Actinomycetes; order Micrococcales; family Micrococcaceae; genus Arthrobacter; species Arthrobacter sp. CAL618. The sequence continues at coordinate 50,300 of NZ_ASZW01000171.1, forward strand.
ATAACGGCGAGAACCCTGACGCGATCGCCCTCGCCGAGACCATTGTGGAAACCCAGCAGGCCGAAATCCAGGAAATGGAAGCGCTACTCGCCGAACTCTAACCTGGCGCTGATTCATTGCGGGGGAGGGCCAGACACCCTGGCCCTCCCACCCTGTCCCTTTCTTTTGTGAACCCAAAGGATCATCCCCGTGCCTCGTCCCCAAATTCTCGTCCCACGCCCGTATCGGGTTACTCGGATGGCTGCCCTCACCGTCGGTCTCCTAATCGTCACAGCCTGTTCCCCGCAAGTCCCACAGGGCTCGGACACCAGCGAACCCTCTGATTTTTCCGCCAGCGCGCAAGATTATCCCGCCGGCCATATCCATGGCATGAGTGTGGACCCAGGCTCAAATCGGGTGCTGCTCGCTACCCACGACGGGCTGTTCGACGTCTCAGAGTCGCCGGCAATCCAGATCGGACCGACCATCGATCTGATGGGTTTCACCACGGCAGGGAACGGCGAATTTTATGCTTCGGGTCATCCCGGCCCGGGTACAGATCTCCCCGACCCGGTCGGCTTAATTCGATCCACCGATCAAGGAAAGACCTGGCAACCACTGTCCCTACAGGGCGAATCCGACTTCCATGCCCTCGCTGCCACCGATGGTGGGATAGTGGGATTTGACGGTCAGCTCAGGATTAGCGCCGACGGGACGACCTGGGAATCCGTTGATGAACAGCTTCCGGCTTTCAATCTGGCCGCAACACCCCGAGACAGTATTGTTCTGGCAACCACCGAAGAAGGCCTGCAACGCTCCACCGACGACGGTGAAACGTGGGTCGCAGTGGCCGGCGCACCCCTACTGATGCTCACCGCACTTTCTGAAGGGAAAGCCGTCGGGGTTACCCCGGATGGCCGGATCCATACCAGTGTTGACGCTGGTCTGACGTGGGTTGAACAGGGAACAGTTCCCGGCGAGGCAGCGGCGATCGCAACTCAGCTGCTTGACGACTCCACACTGCGGATCTGGGTCGCGACCGAGGACAGTGTTCAGGTCTCCAACGACAACGGGCAAACGTTCACGGACATCAAATCGAACCACCAGTAACCGAGTAAAGCTTAAAAGCGTTACTTTTCACGCCAACCCACCGAATTTATCCGAGCCGGTCCGGGAGCGTGGAGAGGTTTACTTGCTGTTGTTGTCATCCGGTGAAGACGTGGATGAAGCGGAAAAAGATGGACGCTCCTACGGCGATGTAGATGATTGCGATGAGGGTTGTTGCCCATGCTGCGCACCATCGGGTCAATGCTGTGGGCACAGGGATGATGCCGTGGATCATATTGCGGATGGTGAGGAGAACGAACAGGGGAATCATCGCCGCCCAAACGATGATGCAGTAGAGGCACAGGATGTAGATCTCAAAGAGTGCCTGGCTCCATAGCCAGGTCACGAAGATCGTTCCGAGCGTGACCCCTATCTGAAGGCCGGCCCAGTACCAGCGATGAAAGCGGGCTCCGGAGAGGATGGCCATAGCGGTGGTAATAACTACGGTGAATGCGACGATGCCGATGAGGGGATTGGGGAATCCAAACAGTTCGGATTGCCAGGTTTGCATGACCCTCCCGCAGGAAACCCATGGATTCAGGTCGCAGCTGGTGACCCGGTCAGGGTCCTGATAGAGGGCGAGCCGTTCCAGAACAAGGATAGCGGCCGCTAACCACCCAATAATTCCTGTTGTAAGGAGCAGGAAGGCAAACGGTTTCTGCCTGGCGAACATGGGCAGGGGTGCTGGCGTGAGTGGGGTCGAAGCCGTTTGCGGGGCGGGCATGTCCATCAGGGGTGTCCTTGGAATAGGGGCCGGGGTAAGCAAGCTGGCAGAGGACTTGGGCTTGTGGATCGGTTATACGGGGGTGGTGAAGGTTCCTGCGAGGTTTTGAAGTTGGTAGATCCAGCTCATCCAGATTCCGGAGAGCATCAGCACGCCGACCAGGATGAGGAGAGACCCGCCGGCGATGTTGAATCCCCTGATGTGGCGGCGAACAAAGCCCAGCGCTGTAGTTACCCAATTGAGCCCCATGGCGACCAGGATGAAGGGAATCCCCAGGCCCAGGCAGTACACGAAGCCGAGGAGTGCCCCCCGCCAGGCAACACCGGTGGTGGTGCTGAGGGCTAGCACGGCGCTGAGGGTTGGGCCCATGCAGGGGGTCCAACCCAGACCGAAGACAATCCCTAGTACCGGTGCGCCGGCGAGGCCGACTTTCGGTTTGAAGGAAAGCTTTTTGGTCTGTTGCAGGAAGGAGAACTGTCCGACCAGGACCAGTCCCATGACGATGACGAAGAGGCCCAGGACTTGGATGAGCTGGTCTTGCCAGCGCAGCATCCAGCCCCCGATGATTCCGAAGGCCGCCCCGTACAGGGTGAAGACCAGGGCGAAGCCGAGGATGAACAATCCTACCCCAGTGACGACGCGTCTTTTATTGTCTGGGCGGGTCGGATCGGCTAGTCCAGAGACATAGCCTAGGTAGCCGGGGACCAACGGCAGGATGCAGGGCGAAAGAAAGGACACCACGCCAGCAATGAGCGCCAGCGGGACCGCGATGAGCAGGGCCCCGGATTGCACCATCTCGGCGAAGTACCCACCAATAGTCACGTTCCTACCCTCGTGCCAGTGTCTACAACCTCAGGGGCGCACGATCCTTGCGACCGGGCGAAGGCCCCACAGTGGGGTGCATGTTTTGACTGATACGCATGAGGATCGGCGCAGAGGGTGGGGTATGCCATTACTCGTTGATAGCGGCTTCGATGAGCTGGCGAAGTTCGTCTTCTCCGGCTGGTTGGATCATCTCACCATCGAGGAAGAAGGTGGGCGTACCTTCCACCCCCAGTGCCAGGCCGTCGTTCTTGTCCTGGGCGATTCGGGAAGCGGTGGCAGGGTCCTCTACTGATGCATCGTAGGCGTTCATGTCGAGGCCGAGCTGTTCAGCGTAGGTGCGGAACACCGGGGAGCGGTCTTCTGCTGTGTGACTCCACTCGGTTTGTTTCTCATACATGAGCGAGTGCATTTCCTTGAACTTGCCCTGCTGGGCTGCCGCTTCCACAGCGGTAGCAGCGGTCTCGGAATTGGGGTGGCCAGGCAACGGGAAGTACCGGGTCGCAATGGTGAGCTCATCCGCATACTCAGCAGCAAGGTCCTCCACCACGGGGTACGCGGCAAGGCAGGCTTCGCACTCGAAGTCCAGGAACTCTACGAGGACCGCTTTTTCATTCGGCGCCTCCGAGAGCCGGTGGCTGTTCTCGAGAATCACTTCGACGTCCTGGGAGGCGGCAGCTTCAGAGGCGTCATTGTTGTTGTTCGTGATCAGCATGAAAACGACTACCGCCAGAACAGCCGCTGCGAGGAGGCCGAGCGCGATCTTGTTTTGAATGGTCATGCCGGAGGGTGCGGGTCGATCAGGCAAGAAGAAGTCTCCTCAAGGTCGTAAACGGTGCAAGGAAGGATGCGCCGGGACAGTGTTGGCGTGATTTATGGCTGGTGCAGTTCCTACAACGGCCTGTGGCTCTATTGGTCCTCATCCCCGGGTGTGCGATGGTGTGCTGCTTCCATGGCGCGAGCCCCGGCACGGGCAGACATGAAAGAAGGGGGTAAAGTCTTCATGCCTCTATAGTACAGAGAGCTATGTATTCATAGATCCCTGTACCACGGTGACGCAGCTCACCACAAAATGCGGGCCCTCGGCTTACCTCAAGGGTTAGGAGGGTTCATTGTCTTTCCTTCGACTGCTCGGGTGCAGTTCGGCTTCATCGACGTTAGGTGTATTTACTCATGCGGGTGGAATTGCGGCACAGCAAAGGTTCCGCCTTGGCTTCAACGCTCAAGGAAAGAACCGAACGGGTCCTGATCGATGTTGCACCCTACGAGCACATCGACATGATCGGCGCCAAGACAAAGGTGGAACCCCAAACCCCCACGACGCCTATCCTGCAGGTCGAGGGCGTCCCAGTTTCACCTTCACAAAACCGGGCTTCCGAAAAATCCGATCTGAGGGATCCAGAATTTCCGATGATCCCCTCAGAAGGGGAGATTCGCGTGGCCCTCACATCAGCTGCTCTCATCGCTGGCCCCGAGTCTATTCGGTTGCCGCTGCGGCACCGCCGCTTCATTATGGTGGGAGCGTTACTGATCCTCACCGGCGGTGTACTCGGGCTGCTTCTCACCTGGGGATCGGCGATCACAGCACTGGGAGTCGCACTGCTGCCGGTCGGATTCGCCAGCAATGGACGACGTCTCGGCCCGCAGCCCCTGATGATCGCAGCAGGAGCTGGCGCCCTGGGGTGGTTAGTTTTCACTCTTTGGTACTGGGCACCACTACTTCTGGGGTCAACAGAACCCGCCGTTAGCCCGCCGCAAACAGTTTTCTGGTTAGGTGCCGTGTTCTTCGGTGCGGCCTGGCTAGTCGCACTGCGCGCGGCGCTGGTTCGGCGCACGCTCCGTCAGGATCTGCGCAGTTACCTGGCTAGGGCGGTCCAAGACTCTTAGCCCGATTCTTCGACTTCTTTTGTGGGTCCTCTAGTGGGTGAAGTCGTGTTCGTGGTCCCGGTGGGTGGGGGGTTCGAGTTGAAACGTGGAATGTTCGATGCTGATCTCGAAGTGCGCGAGAACGCATTCTTGCAGCAGATCCAGCATCTCGTGGCTTCGCCCGAGAGTGATGATCTCTTCGTTAACCACCACGTGGGCGGTGAGTACGGGCAGCCCGGTCGCGATTTGGGTGATGTGCAGATCGTGGACTTCTTCCACGCCTGCAGTTTCAAGAATGTGGGACCGGATGTCTTCCAGATTGATATTGCGGGGTGTGCTTTCGAGGAGCACATTGATAGTCTCACGCAGCAAGATGAAGGTTCGCGGCAGGATCAGCACGCCAATCAGCATCGCCACCAAAGCATCGGCTTGAACCCACCCGGTGAGAGTGATGATAATCGCGGCCACAATGACAGCGACCGACCCGAGGGCATCATTGAGGACTTCCAGGAAGGCCGCCCGCAGGTTAAAGTTCGCCGAACGGCGCGATGACAACACCAGCAGGGCGGCGATGTTGCCGACCAGCCCAATGACCCCGAAAATGATCATTTCCTCCGAGGCCACCGGAGTGGGAGTGATAAGACGCTGAATCCCTTCGATCAGGACATAAAGGCCCACGGCCATGAGAATCGCCGCCTGAGCTAGGGCGGCAACGACCTCCGCCCGGCGGAAACCCCAACTCCGTTTAGCGGTCGCCGGCCGCAAAGCCAGCGAAGCTGCAATCAGGGCCATCGCCAGACCACCAGCGTCGGTGAGGACATGAGCGGAATCAAACAAGAGAGCCAGACTGCCAGTCCACAGCGCACCAAACACCTGAAAAGCGAAAACCGCCACGGTAATACCCAACGCGATGGCAATCGGGCCCCGATGAGTGTCAGTGCCCTGCCCGTGATCATGATCTTGCATGAAACAAATAGTACACGCCCAGATGAACTCAGTAGGAACTGTATATTAGAGGAATGGAATCACTGACTACAGGATCCGTCCTCGCGAAGTTCGGGTATGCGCTGTCCGACCCCACCCGGGCCCGAGTGCTACTAGCGTTGCGATCGGGGCCGAACTATCCTGCTGTCCTGGCAGAAGTGCTCGGTGTCTCTCGGCAAAGCATGTCCAACCATCTGACCTGCCTGCGCGGGTGCGGGCTTGTCGTTTCGGTACCTGAAGGTCGGAAGTCGCGCTATGAGTTAGCCGATCCCCGGCTAGCTCATGCGCTCGGGGACTTACTCGACGTGGTGCTGGCACCCAATGCTGACCTATGCGCCGGCTCGGATTCTGCACGGAACACTGCTGTCTCTACGACTGAACCGGCTTGACCGACCCAGGCGTTGACGGCCCGGTCTGGGTGCCTACCGCACCACCTTCGCTGGAAGCATTCCTGGCCCCGACCCTGCAGCCAATACCCCTGATCCCTGCCATCGCCGCGTTACTGGCGCTGCTCTACCTCAGCGGGGCAATCAAACTCTGGTTGACCCATCGCCACTGGGCCATATGGCGGACACTAACCTTCCTTATCGGATGCGGAATCATCATGATCGTGATGGGGGCCGGGGTCGAGGGCTACGGCCTGCGAATGTTCTCAGTATTCATGTTCCAACAACTGACTCTCATGATGGCCGTCCCACCGCTACTCATCCTTGGCCGTCCTGGAACGTTGTTGCTGCGCGCCACTCCACACAGCGGCCTAGGCCGCGTAGTTCTCCGGGCAGCGCATGCAGGTTTGAAGGCACGAGTATCGAGATTTGTCCTGCACCCGGGGTTCATGATTCCGGTGTTTCTGATGAGTTTTTATGGAATCTATTTCAGCGATATCGCCGACGCGCTACTGCCGTTCTGGTACGGGCACGTAGGGCTGGAACTATTGTTTTTAGTCTCGGGAATCATCTTCACCGTTCCCCTGATGTCGACCGACCCGCTACCCGTGAAGCAGTCCCATTTCGGGCGCCTCGTCGATGTGTTCGCTGAAATGCCGCTGCACGCTTTCTTCGGGGTTATTGTCATGATGGCTACGGTTCCGATGGTGGACTTTTTCGCAACTCCACCCGCTGTATGGGACGTCGACCCATTAGCCGATCAGGTGCTGGCCGGTGGTCTAGCCTGGTCCTACGGAGAGCTCCCCTCGGTGTTGATGCTCATGTTCATCCTGGTGCGGTGGCAACGAGACGACGCGGTCACTTCAAAGGCAAAAGACAAACAAGAACAAACCGACGGAACACCGGAACTCGACGCCTACAATGACTATCTTCACCAGCTGCGCCAACGTGCAGAACGCTACGGACCCTAAACAAAGCCGACCCTGCGGGAGAAACAACTATTTAGCCGCCGCGTCAGCTATCACCCACCAATATCACCCATCAAAATTTCGGTCAGGGATGATGCCCGAATTTTCCCCATCGAAGAGGATGACCAAGATGGAACCCACTGGCGTCGTTCTAAGCGCGGCATCACGGATTACGGGCAAGATCCTCGTGAGGTGAGAGTTCAGCTACATCACTGTGCAGCATCTTACGGAACTAGGGTGATGAAGGAGGGTTAGCGAAGGAGTCTGCTAATCGCCTCGGTTGCTTCCTTCACCTTCGCATCAATGGCTTCAGGGGAGCCGTTTGTTGTAGCTGCTTTCGCTGCGTCGACAACGCAATGTTGCAGGTGGTTTTCTAGCAGTCCCACGCTGACGGCGTGCATGGCACTGTTTACCGCCGCGACCTGGGTGAGGATGTCGATGCAGTATTTATCCTCGTCGACCATCCGTGCGATTCCACGTACCTGTCCTTCGATGCGCTTTAGGCGCCTAAGGTAGGCGTCCTTATCCGTGGAATAACCGTGCATAGTGGGGGAGGTCGCCGGTTGATGGGTTAGTGAAGAATCCATCTGGGGGAGATCAGGGCCAGAAGCTGTCTTGGAAGTGTCTCTGATGTTGTTTCGAGTTCCTGTTCCGGCGCTCACAGTTCTGTCCTTTCATCACCAACCGGCGCTCTCCAGTTGTATCCGGATGGCATGGTCAGCGTGTCCCCGACTACGCAATCCGCGCAGCCATCTTAATTATCGTCGATGTCCCGGCTGGCCTGGAACGTCCGGGTATCGATTTAGTTCCATTCACTGTCCGTAGATGAGGAATATGGCGGCGCCCTGGGCCCAACCGTGAGGGAACGTTACCTTAACGTGACTTTGATACCACGGTGGGGTATTCTCGTCGAGTGGTTCCGGCACCCCGCCGAAGCCACATTCCCGCGCAGAATGCCGAGCCCTGCCGCTGCATCGGGACCCGTTCGTATAATCCAGATGGCAGGGACGGGGGAACCACGTTTCCACCGGGCCACCGCACGCGGTGACCCTCGGGGTTAAGTCGATCCGACTATCCAGTGCAGCACCTGCAGCATCGTTCGCGATTGCAGGTGCGGCACATAGGTTGCGGACGACCGGGTGACTCCCATCCGAACCCGACAGCTCACCCCGCAGGCATGGGAGAGGCAAATCACCATGTCACGTACGTCCATTCCGGCACGCCACCGCGCCGCCACCACCCACTCCGTCGCCCTTGAAGGCCTGTCTTACTCCGCCAAGGCAAATGCCGTCGCACTGGGTAAACCAGCCATCATCGCAGCAGCTACCGGCAGCCTCGTCTTCTCCTTCGGAGCCACCGCCCAAGCCGGAACCTACACGCAGGAAGCCGCAAGCGTCGCCCAGGCACCCGCCGCTTCAACACCCGCTGCTCCCGCAGCCGGTACTAGCGTCTACACCGTTGTCTCCGGCGACACTATGGGCGCGATCGCTGCACGCCATGGCATCAGCCTTGATGATCTGTTGGCGCAGAACGGCTTGTCATACGCATCAGTCATCTACCCCGGACAGCAGATCCAGCTCTCCGGCGGCGCAAGTGCCGCAGCCAATCCCGCCACTGTCCCCGCACCATCTGTAAGCCAAGTATTCGCACCGGCCCCAGCGCCAGCAGCAGAACCAGCCGTAATGGCTTTGGCTTCCGGTCCCATCACCCCGATCGCACCTGAGAGCTCTTCGGTTCCCGCCAGCGGCGTAGGTGCAGCGCTCGTCGCTTCTGCCTACGGTCAGCTCGGAGCCATCCAGGACTGCACCATCCTCGTGGAGCAGGCATTGCGCTCCATCGGCCTAAACGTTGGCGACCTCGGGCCGTTGCAGTTCGACCAGTACGGAACCCGGGTCGCAACCCCCGCGCCCGGTGACCTCGTCGTACGCCCCGGCCACATCGGCATCTATGTTGGGAACGGTAACGTCATCAGCAGTGGCATGAACGGTTCAAACCAGACTATCGAACACCCGTTGTCCGACCTCGGCGGTTCATACTTCGTCCGAGTCAACGGCTAACACTCTGACCCTACGGAAAACCTCCGTAGACTGAACAAAAGTGGCAGGCACCCTGGACGGAGGGTGGCTGCCACTTTCATGTCCACCGCCTCAACGAGCCCCTTAGCATGAGGTCCGCTCCCATCTTCGGGCCCGGCGAGCTACACCGTTAGTTATCCGCGATTGAGGGAGTGGTCGCGGACGACGGTCGACGGTTGGTACGGCGACGGGTCGCTGTACCGTTTTCCAGACCGAGCTTCTTCAGTTCTTCGACACTCCACCCGTCTTTGGTAGCACGGACATAGGCGCGCTTGTCGTCCTTTTCCGCTTCGGCCAGTTGGTCTTTTAGATCCGCGACCCGTTGCCGAGCTTTAACCAGCGCTGTCACGGATTCAACGCGCGTATCCAAGAGCCTGCGAGCTTGTTCCTGTGTCTTTTCAATGCTGATGTGTGCCATACCTTCACCCTAACTTTGATGCGCTCGCTCCGGCGCTATACGAAACACAGATCGGGTGACGCCCCCACAGGGAAGTCATGTAGATGTTCGTTCGCTGGGTTGCGGAACCACTTGTCGAGATCGTCCGTCCCGTACCGGACTACACGAGATGAAATCCGGTAATATTCCGGGCCTTGTCCGGTCTGCCGCCATCGCGCCAAGTCCACGGTGCTGACACCGTACTTATGTTCCACGCTTTTGGGTGAGATGAGAGCCATTGTTGTGTCCTCCTGTTTGTCATCCTTGCCACCGTTCCTTTCGGCAACGCCGTCATCACTTGGCTGCGAAGTGAATGGCAAGTTGGAGCTGGGGGACCGTGGAATACCGGAGGGAGCGCAGCGAGTGAGGATATGCCGCGAAAGCCGCCAGCGGAGACTTGCCAAGAGAAGGGCAGACAGTACATTCACACGCCGAAACGGAACGGCGCAGCCGGTCAATCAAATGCAGACGCGAAGCGCTCCTAAGAGCATCTATACCCAACCCGGCTCAGACAGCGGGTTAAAAGCATTGGGCGACTCAGACGGAGCAAGCTGGGAACTTAGGTGCCCTAAGTTGCTTTGCGCCTCGACACGTGGTGTCTCGTGCAGCACACTGGGAGTGCGGTCCCCGGATTTACCGGGTTCGCTGCGCTGGCATTGAAGGGCGGTAGGACGGATGAGTGAGAGCAACGGGGTTGCTGGTTGGAAGTCGCGCCGCCGTCGCGCCAATGTCGAGGGTGGCAGGATGCACCGCCACGTCATCAAGGTCACCCCGGAGGAAGAAGCGCAGCTTGTGCAGATCGCGGAGAAGCACCGCGTGACTGTTGCACGGCTATTGGTGGAGTCAGCGTTGAGCGAGGGAGGAGAAACCCCGACCGAGCGCCGTAACCAGTTCATGGAGCTTTCCAACCTCGCTCGCCTTGTCGGGACGGTTGCGAACAACATCAACCAGGTCGCGCGGCACGTCAACACCACCAGCGAGATCCCAGCAGACGCAGCAGAGTCCATCACCCATGCCAGGAGCGTCATTCACCGGGTAGACCGCCTCCTAGCTGCCATGGCCGGACGGTAGAACTGTGATGATGGTGGCGCTGTGATACCGAACATTACCCAGGGTGATCGCATGAGCGGACTCATGGTTTACCTTGCCGGGCCGGGCCGTGCCAACGAGCACGAAGAACCGCACCTTGTGGCCGGGGACGCTGCGCTCATGGCTTGGTATGACGACAACGAACTCAACCGAGATTCAGCCCTCGATATTGCCAATAGTCTCGACCGGGCGAAACAGTTCTACGGCACGGAGGTCGACGGCGGGCACGTCTTTCATTGCTCGCTGAGTTTGGCCGCTGAGGAAGGCAAACTCACCGACCAGCAGTGGGGAGATATCACCAACGACTACATGAAAGCTATGGGATTCACCGAGGACAGCGGGAAAGCCCCGGCGCGGTGGGCGGCAGTACGTCACGGCGTGAGCAAGAACGGTAACGACCACGTGCACATTGTCGCGTCAATGATCCGTGATGACGGAACGAAGTGGAACGACTGGAAATCCAAGTACAAGTCCCAGCAGGTATCCCGTGAGCTGGAGAAGAAGTACGGACTCAATGAGCTTGGTTCCATCCGGGCAGAGCGCGGTTTCACGCCCGCCGAGCAGGAGAAGGCCCGCCGCCAGGGCAAACCAGAAGTAGAGCGCCACAGTACAGCCCGCACCGTTCGGAGCTGCGCTACAGCATCCACGAGCGAGGCAGAGTTTGTCCGCCGCGCACGCCAAGAAGGGTTACTAGTTCGGCCACGTTTCGCGGCGGGCCGTTCCGACGTGGTGACCGGGTACTCAGTGGCCGAACGACCGGCCAAAGGGGAGCGTGCCGTCTGGTACGGCGGTAACTCGATGGGCCGGGATCTGAGCCTGCCGAAGCTACGCGAAGGATGGGAAAGCACCCCGGAGAACGCGACCGAGGCCGTCAACGAATGGACTGCCGCCGCATGCAATAAGCGAGTCGTCTCACCAGGCCGAGAGACCGAAACGCCGAGCGCTGAACTGTGGGAGAAGCACGCCAACGAAGTCGGAGCGCTACGCGAAAAACTAGCATCCACCCCATACACCGACCACCAGGCGTGGGCACGCGCAGCGCGGGAAACCTCAGCAGCGTTCGGCGCATGGTCTAAACGGATCGAAAAGACCCCAGGGCCGCTAGCCGATGCCTCACGGGAGCTGGCGAAATCAGCACAACTACGCCGCTACCCGCCGAGCACCCCAAAAGCCGGAGCAGCGTCAGCCAGAGGCGCGACGATGATCCTGCTGGCCGCGACATCCAAGAGCGACCGTGCTGCGTATGCGCTGATGTTCCGTCAGCTCGCGGCTACTGCCAAAGCTATCCATGACATGCATAAGGCCACCGATGATCTACGGCGGG
>NZ_ASZW01000172.1:0-1022 GCF_000468215.1 Arthrobacter sp. CAL618
CCGCCGATACGCTCAAGCCCACAGCATTGACGATAGAGGACCTGCGCGAGAGGCATCCCGGCGTCGATGAGGAATCTCTCAGAGCGCGACTCATTGCCGGCAGGGGTCGTGAAGGACTACCGGTGCCATCCAAACTCAGTAAGGCCAAGACCAGTGCACCCCCGATCGGGCCGGCACGGGTACTACATCGGACCAAGAACCAGCCGGACATCGAGAGATAGGAAAAGCTCATGAGCGAATCGGACGATATTGATGATGCAGTCGAAGGCACGCTACGCGCCGGACTGATGGTGGCAGCCAGGATCGGGGAGCAACTGGCCCGGATGCGCGAACAAGAACAACGCAGCATCGCCCAAGCAGAGGAAGGACGCGCCAGGGAACTCCAAAACCGATTCAACGCCTCCCAAGCCGCCGCACGCGCCCAGCTCGAACCAGTCAGCCGGAATGAATGGTGGGACAAGGCCACACCGGACATGATCGAACGTGTCCACGAAACAGCAGAAGCGTGGAAAGGCTATGACCCGGTTGCCGCCGGCCACGCGGGCGCCATTAGGGTCCAGGTACAGGACCGCTACGGAATCGACGTCAACGACAGCGGAGCAACCGAGCAGGACATTGTCTCAGCTGTCACCAGGGCCCAAGCGGCACGCCAGCAGGCCGAGAACGAACGGTCCACAGCCGCAGCTCGCGGCGACGAAGTAATAGTCGGGGCAGCGGTAGCCAGCGCAAACCGGGAGGACCGCACACGATCCGCGAACCCGGAAAACCCCGGGTGGGATACCTCAGAACGCCGCAACAACCTCGCAACCGCCTTGGAGGTCAACAACGACCGCGAAGCTGTGAACGCCAGGTTAGTTGCCGACGCGCACCAAGGCACGCACCCGAGCGCCGCAGTGCAGACCCGTCCTCAAACAACACCGGCCGCGAGGAGAACGATTGCCAAAGGCAAAGGGCGCACAGCCGAACGGGGTGGCTTGGCCCGGTAACGGTTGTGTAGGTATCAGTGCGGTAAAGCGTGGTGG
>NZ_ASZW01000173.1:0-9759 GCF_000468215.1 Arthrobacter sp. CAL618
GCGTTTTCGTTTAAGACTTCTAGAGGGCGGTGAAGGCCTGTTCCAGATCGGCAATCAGGTCCGCAACATCCTCAATCCCGACGGACAGCCGGATCAGATTCTCCGGGACGGCCAGCTCTGTGCCGGCCACTGACGCGTGGGTCATCGCGGACGGGTAGTTCATCAGCGATTCGATCCCACCCAGTGATTCAGCGAGCGTGAACACGTGGGTGGACTCGGCCACCTTCCGTGCGGCCGCCTCGCCGCCCTTGAACGACACCGAGATCATGCCGCCGAAATCCTTCATCTGGGCTGCGGCGAGATCGTGGCCGGGGTGTTCGGGCAAACCCGGGTAGAAGACCTGTTCCACCTCGGGGCGCCCCTGCAGCCATTCGGCAATGGCCCGGGCGTTGGAGCTGTGCCGGTCCATCCTGACGCCGAGGGTCTTGAGCCCGCGTGTGGTCAGCCACGCTTCCATTGGCGCCGAGACAGCACCGACGGCGAACTGGATGAAGCCCACCTTCTCGGCAATCTCTTCATTGCTGGTGATCACGGCGCCACCGCTGGCGTCGGAGTGCCCACCAATGTACTTGGTGGTGGAGTGGACGACGACGTCGGCCCCGAACGAGAGCGGCTGCTGCAGGTACGGTGTCGCGAAGGTGTTGTCGACCACGAGGATGGCACCGGCGTCTTGAGCGATCTTTGCCACGGCAGCAATGTCGGTCACCTTCATCATCGGGTTGGACGGCGTCTCGACCCACACCATGCGGGTGTTGTCTCCGACGGCGGCGCGGACGGCGTCGAGATCCGACATGTCTACCGCTGCGTTGCTGATTCCCCACGGCGCCAGGACCCTATCGATCAAGCGGTAGGTGCCGCCGTAGACGTCGTTGCCCATCACGATCCGGTCCCCCGGTGCCAGCAGCGCCCGGATCAGGGAATCCTCGGCGGCCAGCCCCGACGAGAAGCTGAACCCGTGGGTTGCCCCCTCGAGTGCGGCGAGCTGGGTCTGCAGCGAATCACGGGTCGGGTTGGTGCCCCGGCCGTACTCGTAGCCGTTGCGAAGCTGCCCGATGCCGTCCTGCGCAAAGGTGGTGGTCTGGTACAGCGGGGGGATGACTGCACCCGTGGTGGGATCCGGTGTCTGGCCGGCGTGGATGGCCCGGGTGTTGAAGCCCTGATTCTCAGCGTGCGTCATGGTGCTCCTTAGTATGGAAGTCAGATACTCATATAGGTCAGCAAATCGTGGCGCGTCAGAATTCCCACCGGTGAGCCGACGAACGTCACCATCAGGGTGTCGCTGTCCACCAGACGCTCCCGTGCGGTGGCAACTGACTCCAGCGAACCGATCAGTTGCAGCTTGTCATTCATGTGCAGAGAAATTTTGTCGGTGAGCTTGGCTTCGCCGTGGAAAAGTTTGTCGGTGAGCAGGCGTTCGTCCACCGAGCCCAGCACTTCGCCCATCTTGACCGGGGGTTCCTGTGACAGGACCGGGATGTTGGAGACGCCGTACTCGGTCATGATGTGGATGACGTCGCGCACGGTTTCGGTGGGGTGCGTGTGCACCAGATCCGGCATGTTGCCGGTCTTCGAACGTAGGATCTCGCCCACGGTGGCTTCGTCGCCGCTCTCCATAAAGCCGTACGACTTCATCCAGTCGTCACTGAAAATCTTGCCCAGGTAGCCGCGGCCACCGTCGGGCAGGAGGACGACGACGACGTCGTCGGCCGTCAGGTTCTTGGCCACCCGGAGTGCGGCGACCACTGCCATGCCGCAGGAACCGCCCACCAGCAGTCCCTCCTCGCGGGCGAGGCGGCGGGTCATGGCGAAGCTCTCGGCGTCGGTGACGGCCAGGATTTCGTCGGCCACTGTGGGGTCATAGGCGTCCGGCCACATGTCCTCGCCGACGCCTTCGACGAAGTAGGGACGCCCGGTGCCGCCGGAGTAGATGGAACCCTCGGGGTCGGCGCCGATGACCCGGACCTTGCCGCTCGGGCGGTCAGCACTCACGTCTTTGAGGTAACGGCCGGTGCCGCTGATGGTGCCGCCGGTGCCTACACCGGTGACGAAGTGGGTGATTTTGCCGTCGGTGTCGTTCCAGATTTCGGGTCCGGTGGACTCGTAATGACTCAAGGGCCCGTTGGGGTTGGAGAACTGGTCCGGCTTGAACGCGCCAGGGATCTCGCGGGTGAGCCGGTCGGAGACACCGTAGTAGGACTGCGGGCTATCCGGTGCGACGGCGGTGGGAGTGACCACCACCTCGGCGCCATACGCGGCCAGGACGTTGCGCTTGTCTTCGCCCACCTTGTCGGGCACTACGAAGACGCAGCGGTAACCACGCTGCTGGGCAACGAGGGCCAGCCCGACGCCGGTGTTGCCGGACGTCGGTTCGACAATGGTGCCACCGGGCTTGAGCTTGCCCTCGGCTTCGGCGGCGTCGATGATCTTCACCGCGATGCGGTCTTTGACGGAGCCGCCGGGGTTCAGGTATTCCACCTTCGCCAGGACAGTTGCGGCAATTCCTTCGGTCACACTGTTCAGTTTGACCAGCGGGGTGTTGCCGATCAGGTCCACTACGGAGTTCGCATACTTCATACCTACAAAGTTACCGCGAAGTGCCCTGGTTCCCGGACGGCGCGGACCCGCCGGACCCTTCAACTCATCGGATCACTGTCAGCCCGGCGTGACACCATTGACCCATGACCGTTTCCGCTGCCCACGGCCCTGCGCCGGAGTCGGGCACGGGGCTGGACTCGGGGCCTGCGCCGGAGCCGGGCCCTGTGCCGGACTCCGGGCCTGTGCTGGCCCCAAGCGCGGCCCGCTCAACGGTGTGGGAGCCGGACGGGCCATATAACCTGGCGGGAACCATCGGGTCGCTGCAGTGCGGCGCGTTCGATCCGGCGTTCCTCAAGGACCAGGGTGCCGCCTGGTTAGCGTTCAGGAACGACGACGGCGCCGCCACCCTCCGGCTGGAACAACGCGGAAGCCTCCGCTCGGCGCGCATCCACGCGACGGCGTGGGGCCCGGGGGCAGCCGCGGCCCTGCAATCGGTGCCCACCCTGCTCGGCGCCGACGACGACTGGAGCCACTTCGACAGCCCCGGCTACCAGGCGACCCTCCCCGAGATCGCCCGCAAGGGGCGCTACCTCAACCCCGGGTTGCGGCTACCCTCGACCGGACGCATGCTGGACGCCGTCGTGCGCGTCATCCTTGAACAGAAGGTGACCGGGATCGAGGCCAAGCGGGCGTGGCGCTGGCTGCTGACCCGGCACGGCGATGCGGCTCCGCAGGCGCCTGGAGCTCCGAACGGATTGCGACTACCGCCCGCCCCCGCCCAGTGGCGGCGCGTGCCGTCCTGGGATTGGCATCGTGCGGGTGTCGATGCGCACCGATCGGACACCATCCTGAAGGCCGTGGCGATGGCCTCTGGGTTGGAGCGGCTGGCCGGTGTCCGGTCATCGGCCGACGTCACGGCGGCCCTGCGTTCGGTACCGGGGATCGGCGTGTGGACTGCAGCGGAAGTTCTGCAGCGCACGCACGGCTGCCCTGATTCGATTTCGGTCGGTGACTACCACCTGGCCGCCTATGTGGGCGCCGCATTGACCGGGCAGCGGACCGACGACGCCGGGATGCTGCAGCTCCTGAAGCCGTGGGCCGGCGATCGGCAACGGGTGGTCCGGATGCTGTATGCGAGTGGGTTCCGTAAGCCCACCTACGGTCCTCGGCTCGCGCCCGAGGATCACCGCCACCGTTAGGCTTAACCCATGAGTGAACCACTAGATGTGACGGCCGTGTTTATCCCCAACCCCGGCGAGGTCTTCCGGGTGAAGCTAGCCCTCGACATAGCCATTGAGCAGGTCGTCAACGAGCCTGGATGCATCAGGTACGAGATCACCGATGTTGCTGAGGACCGCATTGTCCTGACCGAACGGTGGGAGTCCGAGGAACTGATGGACAAGCACCTGCGGGGTCCGGCGGTGCAGGACCTGGGCGAGTCTCTCAGTGCCCTGTTGGCCGAGCCGGTCCAGGTCACCAAAAGCGTCTGAGCACCAAAAGCGTCTGACGCACCAACAGCGTCTGGCACGCGAAAACCCCGGATCCTTCATGGGATCCGGGGTTTTCGTTTGGTCTAGCTGCAGCTGAGTCCGAAGACTAGCTGGTCTTCTGGTCGTCCTGAACTGGAGCGTCAGCTGCTGGTGCCTCTGCAGCGGCTCCGGCCTGTGCCGCTGCCTGCTGCTGGGCTACCTGCTCGTGGACCTCTTTCATGTCCAGGCCCTTCACCGCGTCAACCAGTTCACCGAACTGGGTGGCGTTCATCGCGCCGGGCTGCGAGAATACCAGCACCTTTTCGCGGAAAGCCATCAGCGTGGGGATCGAGGTGATCCCGGCCGCGGCGGCGAGGGACTGCTCGGCCTCGGTGTCCACCTTCGCGAAGGTGATGTCATCGTGCTTCTGCGAAACGGCGTCGTACACGGGAGCGAACTGCTTGCACGGGCCACACCATTCAGCCCAGAAATCGACGAACACAATGTCGTTCGTTTCGATGGTCTCGGGGAAAGTTGCCTCGGTTACTTCAATAGTTGCCATGCTTTAACGCTAACGAGTTTACTCGCCGATGTCTCCCCGTGTTCGCTCTCGATGAAGATTACCCGGCGATTCGCCGGATTAATCCTCGAACAGTGCACGCTGCAGCACGTTGTCTGGGCTTGCCGATCACCCGCTCTCACCGGAAAAAGACAAAAAAGTAGCCCGTCCAGATCTTGGCGGAGATCTAAACGGGCTACTTCACCGGACTACCGGCGATGTGGCAGATACTGGATTCGAACCAGTGAAGGCGATGCCAGCTGATTTACAGTCAGCCCCCTTTGGCCGCTCGGGTAATCTGCCATACGTCCTCATAAATGAGGTTTACCCACGGTAACCGCGGGCAAGACAACTTTACAGAAAATCGGGGCAAGAATCGAATCGTCCCCGGACAGACGCGATTGGGCCTACAGTCCGGCGTTCACGCGACGCTCGATCTGGGCATAGAACGCGTCCGCCTGATCGTCAGTAACTGAGCCGAGTGCGACGGCGTGATCCAGTTCGGACCGCACCCCCGCCAACCGCTCCGAGCTGGCCGAAACGGGATAAGAAACCTGGACCGACGACGACATATTGGCTGCCGCCGCCGGCATCGCGGAGAGGCCGGTGATGGACACCGCCGACGACGCGGCCAGGAAGGTCCCGGCCACGGCATGTCGAACTCGAACTTGGTACCGGACACGCGGCTTGCTGCTCATAGCTTCTTTCCCTCCGAGGTGGTCACTGGAACCAACACTTTCACCGGCTGGTGTGAGCCGACACTGGGCTTCCTGTAGATCAGCTGGGAGCCATTTGCAGCAGCCCAGTGGCGCATAACCGATTAGGCTTGGACCAGATCCTTCTCACTACCCCCTAGGAGACATTGTGGCGAGCGAATCCACTTTCGATGTAGTTAGCAAAGTAGACAAGCAGGAAGTTGCCAACGCCCTGCACCAGGCGCAGAAGGAAATCGTCCAGCGCTACGATTTCAAGGGCATCGGCGCCGAGGTGGACTTCAGCGGTGAAATGATCCTGATGAAAGCCAACTCCGAAGAGCGTGTCCTGGCTGTCCTCGACGTCCTCCAGTCCAAGATGATCAAGCGAGGCATTTCGCTGAAATCACTGGACACTGGTGAGCCTTACGCTTCCGGCAAGGAATTCCGCCTGGAAACCACCATCAAAGAGGGCATCGCCCAGGATGTGGCGAAGAAGATCAATAAGCTGATCCGCGATGAGGCGCCAAAGGGCGTCAAGTCCACCATCCAGGGCGACGAGCTGCGGGTCAGCTCCAAGTCCCGCGACGATCTGCAAGCCACCATGGCTCTGCTGAAGAACTTCGACGAGGCTGACCTGCAGTTTGTGAACATGCGCTAAGGCACCAGCTGGTCATTGAGGTGGNCGCCACCTTTTTTGTGCTCTTTCCGATGCCCCTCTTCGGTTCGCTATGGAAGTAACTTTGGTCAAACCTTTGACATTTGTTACCTGTGTCACTCAAACTTTGAAAACAAAAGTTGTCTGGCAGGCTACAAAGCGGCGAATCGTCGTCGACCTTTCGAGAGAAGATCGCACTCCATGACCGAAAATCAAGACTTGACTCACGACGACGTCGCAGCCGCAGCGGCTCACGTCGTCGCAGCATTTTCGCGGACCGACACCGCAACGTATTTTGCATCCTTCAGCCCCGATGCGACCTTCGTCTTCCACACTGAGAACCGAAGGCTCGAGCGGCGGTCCGAATACGAGGCCCTCTGGCAGTCATGGCTTGCCGAGGGCTGGCAGGTCACTGAGTGCCTCAGCAGTAACCCGTCCATCCAACTACTGGGCGACACCGCGGTGTTCTGCCACGACGTCACGACCACCTTCAACACCGGAGAGACCACGGTCGAACGCGAGACGATCGTCTTCCACCGGTCCGACGACGGGTCCATCCTCGCCGTCCACGAACACTTATCCCCTCTTCCCAACTCCCCCGAAGCCAGGTAACCACCATGAGCACACAGAGCACCGGACGTACCGGCTCAGCATTTTCCCGGCTATCCAATCATCTTGAGAAGAATTCGGAGGGCTTCGGCCCCATTCGAGGCACCCTCGGCGCCGGCCGTATGGGCATGATCTGGCTGGCCGCCAACCTGGTCGTCACCACCCTGCTCACCGGGACACTGTTTGTTCCCGGAGTGAGCTGGCCCCTCGCCGTCGGGCTGATCATTCTTGGTACAGCCATCGGTGGCGCAGTTCTGGTGTTGGTGGGCAACATGGGTACCCGCACCGGGCTGCCGACGATGTCGCTGACGAAGGGGTCCTTCGGGCTCCGCGGCTCCTTTCTCCCCGTCGCCGCGAACGTGATCATCCTGATGGGCTGGAGCTGGGTTCAGGCCATGCTGGCCGGAGTGACGGTCAATTTCCTGGTGGAGCAAGCCACCGGCTTCTCCAACCCCATTCTGTTCTCGGTGCTGTGTCAGTTGCTGGTGGTGTGCCTGGCGATTTTCGGTCACGCCGGCATCGCCCGGGTGGAGCCATGGCTTGCCCTGGTCATCCTCGCCTTCATGGCGTACATCTTCGTTACGGCGTTCACCACCTTCGCCCCCTCGGAGTTCATTGACCTGCCANCGATCCGGAACTCGGCTGGTCAGGGGTGGTGGTACTCGACGTCGTCATCGCCACCGCAATCTCCTGGACTGTCCTGTCGGCTGAGTTCAACCGTCTGGCGAAGTCCCAGGCCGCAGGCATGATCGGTTCGGGTATCGGCTACCTGCTGTCGACGGTGCTCGCGATGGTGCTGGGCGCCACCACCGTGGCGTATCTAGTGCTCGACGGCGGCGAGGCCGTCGCGTTCGACCCCACCGCCATTGTTGCCGCCTTTGGAACACCGCTGGCCGTGGTCATCTTCCTGTCGGTGATGGCCACCAACACCATGGTGGTTTACGGAATGGTGTCCTCGGTGGTGAATATGGTGCCGTCCAGCAAGGTCAAGTTCCTTCCTACGGCGCTCGTACTGGGTGCGATCTCGATTGTTGGGTCCACCTGGTTGGCTTTGCTGGATCAGTTCACCTCGTTCCTGGTCCTCATCGGGTCGCTGTTCATCCCGGTGTTCGCTGTGATGCTGGTGGATTACTACATTGTTCGCAAGCGCCACTACAACAAGGACATCCTGCGTGGCACCGGCGGAGACTACTGGTACTTCAAGGGCGTCAATATTGCCGCGGTGGCCGTCTGGATCATTGGCGCTACTGCGTCCTTGATACTGACCTATTCATTGCCAAGCCCGATCGGCGCGACCATTCCCACCTTCATCCTTTCGGCCGGGCTGTACCTGGGGTGGGCCATCGTGGCCAAGCGGATCGTGTCCGGGACACCCCAGCATTCGCACCTGAGCGACTCCGAGTCGCCAGCGAACGCGGATTCTGGACGCCGTGCGGCTCGTTGATCTTTCGCATCCCATTGTCAGTGGGATGCAGGTCTTTCCCGGTGACCCGGAGGTGACGATCACGGTTGCGGCCGAGATCGCCGCCGACGGGTTCCAGGTGGCCGAGGTGCATGCGGGCACCCACACCGGAACCCATCTGGATGCACCGTTGCACACGGTGCAGGGTGGCTCGTCGGTGGATCAGATCGACCTCAGCCGGCTGGTCGGCGTGGCCCGCATTGTTCGGCTTCCGGTGGTCGATGCGGGTCACGTGTTTGTCTGGTCCGACGTCGAGGCACAGCTTTCCGATCTGGATTCCGTAGCGATGGTGCTGTTCCACACCGGCTGGTCGCAGCACTTCGGCACCGAGCTGTACCTGCGGCATCCAGCGTTCGACGCCGACATTGCGCTTGGTTTGTTGGATCGCGGTATTTCGGTGGTCGGCGTCGATACCCTCAACCCGGATCTCACCGACCTGTCCGGGGCTGAAGTGGATCTCCCCTTTCACCGGGCATTGCTGGGCGCCGACGGTGTGATCGTTGAGAACCTGACCAATCTTGCGTCCGTCGATTTTGCTGACCCGTGGGTCTCGGTGCTGCCGTTGCCGTTCGCCGGAATGGACGGTTCGCCGGTCCGTGCAGTGGCGATGGAGGTCGCCGTCGGGTAAGCGCTGCTCTCCTCAGCACCGTCAACTCACGGTCCGGCGGGGGTGTTCAGCGGGCGGTCCGGGGTCTGATTTCCGGTGCTGATTTTTGGTGCTGAAAATAGTTGAAAAGGATTTTCTGGTGGCCCTGAATCGGCCCCTGTTTTGTCAGTGCTCGATGATGGAATGGAGGTATGAAAAGCAGTAAAGCTTCTTCTACCGGATCGGGATTCTTCCCCGATTCCGGCCCGGATTCTGGCTCTGATTCGGCCACTGATTCGGCCGCTGATAGCGGGTTCGCGAACAGGTCCGCGGATGCTTCAGCGGGGGCTTCCGGCGGTCACGGTCCGGGTGGTCCACTCGGTGCCGACGCTGTGTGGACGGCCCCAGTGGTAGAAGCACCCGATACCTTTGCTGATGCTGATTCTGATTCTGATGCTGGATCTGATTCTGATGGCCGGGTGCGTTCTGGTGACGGGCGGCCGGCGTTGGCCGGGAAGGTGGTCCTGGCCGCGGTCGCTTCCCTGGATTCAGGCCAGACGCTGGCCGTGTTGCAGGACCTTGGCCGGCTGCGGTCCTGGGTAGATGCGCAGGAAGCAAAGGCGGTCACCCATCTTCATGACCTCACCACCGAGGCGCACTCCTGGGCGGGTGACCCGGGGCATGCCCGTACCCTGAGCGCGTCGGAGATCGGTGCGGCCCTGCGTCTGCCGGAGCGCACGGCTGGTTCCCTGCTTGACCATAGTGAGCTGCTGGTCCGCGATTACCGGGCGACCCTGACCGCGTTGGAGGATGGCAGGTTATCGCGCCGTCACGCGTGGGCGGTGGTCGGGGAAGCGATYGGTATCCCGGATACCGTTCCCGCCGTGATGGCCGCATTCGAGGCCCAGCTCATCGGTCTGGCCTGCAAGACCACGGTGGCGAAGTTTTACCGCCAGGCCCAACGGTTACGTGACATCTTCCACCCAGAATCGATCACCCTGCGGCACCGGAAGGCGCTCCAGGACCGTCGAGTGTATCTGGACCCGGCGCAGGACGGGATGGCCTGGCTCGCAGCCTTCCTGCCCACCGAACAAGCTGCCGGGATTTTCCACCGCGTCGATACCGCAGCCCGTAACCTGCAGGGCCCCGACGAGGACCGGACCCTCACCCAACTCAGGGCCGATGTGCT
>NZ_ASZW01000174.1:0-2462 GCF_000468215.1 Arthrobacter sp. CAL618
ACCCCAATCCCCAATACAGTTCAAGGAGATATAACAAGTGACTACTCGTGTAGGAATCAACGGCTTCGGTCGAATCGGGCGCAATTTCTTCCGCGCTGCCCTGGAACAGGGTGCCGACCTGGAAATCGTTGCCGTCAACGACCTGACCAGCCCAGAGGCGCTCGCCCACCTCCTCAAGTACGACTCCGTCACCGGTCGCCTCGCCGCGACGGTCGAGGTCAAGGACGGCAACATTGTGGTGGACGGGAAGTCCATCAAGGTTCTCGCCGAGCGTGACCCCGCCAGCCTGCCGTGGAAGGACCTCGGAGTGGACATCGTCATCGAGTCCACCGGTTTCTTCACCAAGGCATCCGCAGCGCAGAAGCACATCGACGCCGGCGCCAAGAAGGTCATCATCTCGGCTCCCGCCACCGACGAAGACTTCACCGTTGTCCTGGGCGTCAACGACGATCAGTACGACGCCGAGAACCACCACATCATTTCCAACGCCTCCTGCACCACGAACTGCCTCGGCCCACTGGCCAAGGTGCTGAACGACAGCTTCGGTATCGAGCGCGGCCTGATGACCACCATCCACGCCTACACCGCGGACCAGAACCTGCAGGACGGTCCTCACAACGACCTGCGCCGTGCCCGCGCCGCAGCGATCAACATGGTCCCCACCTCGACCGGCGCCGCGAAGGCCATTGGCCTGGTGCTGCCCGAGTTGAAGGGGAAGCTCGACGGCTACGCCATCCGCGTTCCGGTCCCCACCGGCTCGGCCACCGACCTCACTGTTACGGTGTCGCGCGAGGTCACTGTTGAGGAAGTCAACGCCGCCTTCAAGGCAGCCGCCTCGGAGGGCAAGATGAAGGGCTACCTCACCTACACCGATGCACCGATCGTGTCCTCGGACATTGTGGGCGACCCGTCATCCTCGATCTTCGACTCAGGCTTGACGAAGGTCATCGGCAACCAGGTGAAGGTCGTGGGCTGGTACGACAACGAGTGGGGCTACTCAAGCCGCCTCGTTGACCTGACCAGCATCGTCGCCTCCAAGCTCTCCTAGCACCGAAGGACCGAAGTGGCCTCCTCTCTTGATGACCTCCTGCGTACCGGCGTCCGTGGACGCACAATCCTGGTCAGGTCGGACCTGAACGTCCCGCTTGACACCTCGGGGGCAACCCCACGGGTGACCGATGATGGCAGGCTTCAGGCCTCCCTACCGGTACTGCGGAAGTTGACGGGGGAGGGGGCCGCAGTCATTGTGATGGCTCACCTGGGCCGCCCCAAAGGCGCCCCTGACGAGCGGTATTCGCTGAAACCCGCGGTGGATCGGCTGGAGGAACTGGCTGATTTCACCGTCACCCTGGCCGCCGACACCACGGGGAAGAGCGCCGCGGAACACGCGGCCGCGTTGACCGGTGGAAGCGTTCTGGTGCTGGAGAACGTCCGCTTCGACGCGCGGGAAACCAGCAAGGACGACGCCGAACGACAGGCGTTCGCAACCGAACTGGCAGCACTGACCGGCGACAACGGTGCCTATGTGAACGACGCGTTCGGTGCCGTGCACCGGAAGCACGCCAGTGTCTACGACATCGCGGCGCTGCTCCCGTCCTACCAGGGCGACCTGGTGAAGACCGAGGTTGACGTCCTGCAGCGCCTCACCGGGGAACCGGTGGCCCCGTTCGTCGTGGTGCTGGGCGGTTCCAAGGTGTCCGACAAGCTCGCAGTGATTGAAAACCTCCTGGGTACCGCGGACCGGATCCTCGTCGGCGGTGGCATGGTGTTTACCTTCCTCGCTGCGCAGGGGTATTCGGTCGGTGCGAGCCTGCTCGAGGACGACCAGATCGACGTCGTCAAGGGATACCTGGACCGTGCCGAGAAGGCCGGAACCGAGTTTGTCCTCCCCACCGACATTGTGGTGGCCGAACGGTTTGCTGCCGACGCCGCAAACGAGACCGTACCCGCCGACGCCATGGAGGAAAGCTCATTTGGTGCTGGCGGGCTGGGGCTCGACATCGGACCGGCTTCCGGTGCGGCTTTCGCCGCGTCAATCGCCACCGCCGGCACAGTGTTCTGGAACGGCCCCATGGGGGTCTTTGAGTTCGACGCGTTTTCTGCCGGTACGAAGGCCGTCGCGCAAGCACTCACCGAAGCCACCACCCGCGGTGCGCTGACGGTTGTCGGGGGCGGCGACTCCGCTGCGGCAGTCCGATCACTCGGCTTCACCGATAACCAGTTTGGCCACATTTCGACCGGCGGAGGTGCCAGCCTTGAGTACCTTGAAGGCAAGGAACTCCCCGGACTGACAGCCCTCGGGCAGTAGGAGAAGCACTCATGACTTCCTCAACCAACGGCAAGTACGACCGCCGCCCCCTGATTGCAGGCAATTGGAAAATGAACCTGGACCACGTCCAGGGCATCACGCTCCTGCAGAAGCTCGCCTGGACCCTCGACGACGCCAGCCATGACTATCAGCG
>NZ_ASZW01000174.1:2469-9351 GCF_000468215.1 Arthrobacter sp. CAL618
CGAGGTGGCTGTCTTCCCGCCGTTCACCGATCTGCGCGGGGTGCAGACCCTGGTCCGCGGCGACGACCTGCAAACCGTCTACGGTGGCCAGGACCTTTCCCCCCACGATTCCGGTGCCTACACTGGGGACATTTCCGGGCAGTTCCTGGAGAAGCTCGGCTGCACGTACGTCCTCGTGGGACACTCAGAGCGCCGGGCCATCCACCAGGAGAGCGATGAGCTGCTCAACAGCAAGGTGAAGGCGGCCTTCAGGCACAACCTCACCCCAATCCTGTGCGCCGGCGAAGGGCTTGAAGTCCGACAGGCCGGGAATCACGTGGAACACACCCTCAGCCAGCTGCGCGCCGGAATCGATGGGCTCACGGCGGAGCAGGTTGGCCAGCTGGTAGTCGCCTACGAACCAGTCTGGGCCATCGGCACCGGGGAAGTTGCCGGACCTGACGATGCGCAGGAGATGTGCGCCGCGCTGCGAGCCGAACTGGGCTCACTTTATGACGCCGAGACGGCGGGGAAGGTCCGGATGCTCTACGGCGGATCGGTCAAGGCCGCCAACGCCGGGGCCATCCTGAAGGGCAAGGACGTCGACGGCTTGCTGGTCGGTGGTGCCAGTCTGGACGCCGCCGAGTTTGCTAGTATTGTCAGGTTCGAACATCTCCTGGTCACTGACTAAGACCGCTTCGACCCGAGACTGCGCCCGGCGCAGGTCGACTACGCACGTCAGTTACCCCTGAAAGGCCACTGTGGACATTCTCCGAATCATTTTGTTGGTTCTCCTTGCCATCTCAAGCGCCCTGCTTGTCCTGCTCATCCTGCTGCACAAGGGTCGTGGGGGTGGCATGTCCGACATGTTCGGCGGCGGTATGACCACCAGCATGGGATCATCGGGCGTGGCGGAACGCAACCTCAACCGGTTCACCGTGGCGCTGGGACTAACCTGGGGCGTCGTCATCGTGGCGCTCGGCCTGATTCAGCGCTTCGCCGAGTAGCTAGCCTTCCACCGCTGACCGGTCCACAGGTCAGCCCAACAGTATTGTGAATTCCCGCGTTAGCCGCCATACCCAGAGTTGAGCTTTGGGCGTAGACTGGCCCCGTTGTCGGAGCCTAGTCCAGGAGCAATCCATGGTTAACGCGGGAAACGCATTTAAAGGCACACGGATCGGAACTGAGTCATACGGGGGGATGGCCGGCTGGCAGGCCGAATCCGGAAGACGGCCTGCAGTGGTGGACCACACCGTGGTCAGCTATTGGTGTGTCGAGAACCACGAAACAAGACCGACCTTCGCGAAGCTGCACGACGACGAGATTCCCGAGGTTTGGGAATGCGGTCGCTGTGGGCGCGCGGCGGGCAGGCTGCCGGGGGTGGAACCGCTGGTGGACGGGGTAGAGCCGTACAAGAGCCACCTCCAATACGCCAAGGAGCGGCGCACCGAAGAGGAAGCAGCGAACGTCCTTGAGCAGGCGTTGCGCAACCTCAGGTCCCGCAGGGTTGGCCTGCGGGGCGGTCTGGCAACCTAAGCGGCACGCTTCTAGTCGACACGGTCCTAGTCGACACTGTCCTCGTCGTTGCCGTTCTAGTCGGCACTGTCTTCGTCGTTGCCGTTCTAGTCGACACTGTCCTCGTCGTCGGGGTCGTTGCTTTCAATGAGCCGATCAGGCAGCTGCGCTGCGGCTTCCTGATCGATCAGCCAGAGTGTCTTACGCCGCCCCCGGGCTCCGGACGCGGGAACCTGTGCGGGGCCCGCGCCGGCCAGTGCGAGTCCCACAGCGCCAGCCTTGTCCTGGCCACCCGCAGCAATCCAGACCTCCTCGGCCGAATTGACCGCCTCAAGGGTTAGCGACATCCTCAGTGCCGGCGGTTTAGGTGCGTCAGCGACACCCACAACGGTCTGCTCCTTGGTGCGGATTCCGGGCATTTCAGGGAACAGCGACGCGATGTGAGCGTCCGGGCCCACGCCGAGGAGCAGCACATCGAACCGGGGGAGCCGGCCATCCTGGCCGTCGGCGTCGCCCGCCTGGTCCTGTTCAGCCGCTGCGGCGTCGAGTAGCCGAGTCGCATAGTCGGCTGCAGCCGCATCCTGATCGGGGAAATCATCGCTGGAGCCGAACTCATGAATCTGGGATTCGGCGAGGCCCAGCTTACCCAGCAGCGCCTGCCGCGCCTGTACCGCGTTGCGGTCCGGGTCCGAGGCACTGAGGAACCGTTCGTCTCCCCACCAGAAATCGACCCTGCTCCAATCCACCGCCGAGCACGCCGGTGACGCAGCGACCGCGGCAAGTGTCGCAGTACCGAGGGACCCACCGGTCAGCACGACGGTGGCGGAGCCGCGTTCGTTCTGGACGTCAACCAGTCTGGTGATCAGACGGGCGGCAACGGTGGCCGCGAGCAGGGTTGAATCGGGGTGGATACTTACTTTGGGGTCAGCGTTCACTGGGACGCACACTCCTTAGGTTGGTCCGTGCGAGCCCCTCCGTGATGACCTCGCCGAATACCTCATCCGGGTCGAGTCGGCGGAGCTCTTCTGCGAGACAGTCTTGCAGGCTGCGCCGCGGCAACGAAATCCGCTGCACGGGCTGGCCTGGTTGGTACAGTTCAGCAATTGCGGCGTGGGGCCGGTTCAGTTCGACGTCCCCGGCGGGCCGGGAGAGCCTTACCCGGCGGAGTCCGGTCCCGGCGGGCCCCGCAGCGATGGTCACGGGGGAGTCGAGCGCCAGGGTGAGCCATGCCGCGAGGAGCACCGTGCTCGGCGAATCCTCCGCCCCCTCCACCGTGACGGCCGTGATGGGGGAGGCATCCAGCTGGTCGAGGACTGCCGCGAGCTGGATTCGCCAGTTGGTGAGCCGGGTCCAGGCCAGATCGGTGTCACCCGCCGTATAGGTTTCACGGATGGTTGACAGTGCGCCCACCGGATCTGGCTCATTGGCCGAATCCGTAATCCGGCGATGGGCGATGCTCCCGATCGAGGTGCGGGCCGCGTCGGCCGGAGCACCATGCGGCCACCAGGCCACGATGGGGGCGTCGGGCAGGAGCAGCGCTGAGACGAGGGACTCGTTTTCCTCGGCGAGTTGCCCATACCCCTTGAGGACGATCACCTCGGAGGCGCCCGCGTCCCCGCCCACCCGGATCTGGGCGTCGAGTCGGGTCGCTTCGGCAGCGGATCCGAGGGCGAGCACGATGATCCGGCAAGGGTGTTCCCGGCTGGCCAGGTTCGCGGCGAGGATCGCATCCTCCTCGTTACCGGAGCTGGTCACCACCACCAGAGTGAGGACCCGGCCCAGGGCAACGACCCCGCCCTTGTCCCGCAGGGTCATGATCTCCTTGGACACTTTCGACGTGGTGGTGTCCGGCAGTTCAACGATCATGGCCTGCGCCACGTCCTTCCATCACGCGCGAGGAGCTCGTCAGCTGACGCTGGGCCCCAACTTCCCGGGACATACTTTTCCGGCTGGTCCCCAAGGGCCGCCCAGTACTCCTCGAACGGGTCGAGGATCTTCCAGGACAGTTCGACTTCTTCGTGCCGCGGGAACAGAGGTGGCTCACCCAGCAGAACATCGAGGATGAGCCGCTCGTAGGCTTCAGGACTGGATTCGGTGAAGGAGTGGCCATAGCCAAAGTCCATCGTGACGTCCCTGACCTCCATTTGGGTGCCCGGCACCTTGGAGCCAAACCTGATCGTGGCGCCCTCATCCGGTTGCACCCTGATCACCACGGCGTTCTGGCCAAAGTCATCCTCGGCGTGGTCCCTGAACAGCAGGTTCGGTGCGCGCTTAAAGACGACGGCGATCTCGGTCACCCGGCGTCCCAGGCGCTTACCGGCGCGGAGGTAGAACGGTACGCCGCTCCACCTCCGGGTGTGAATGTCCAGCCGGATGGCCGCAAAACTTTCGGAAGTGGAGTGCTTCGGAATGCCCTCCTCCTCCAGGAAACCCTTGACCTGCTCCCCGCCCTGCCAGCCGGCGTCGTACTGACCGCGCGCCGAGGACCCAGACAGGTCGTCCGGCAACTTGACGGCTGCGAGGACCTTTTCCTTTTCGGCCCGCAGGTCATTGGCGTTGAAGGAAATCGGTTCTTCCATCGCGGTGAGCGCCAACAGCTGCAACAGGTGGTTCTGGATGACGTCGCGGGCCGCCCCGACGCCGTCGTAATACCCGGCCCGGCTGCCGATGCCAATATCCTCGGCCATGGTGATCTGCACGTGGTCAACATATTTGGCGTTCCACAACGGTTCGAAGAGCTGGTTGGCGAACCGGAGAGCAAGGATGTTCTGGACCGTCTCCTTGCCAAGGTAATGGTCAATCCTGAACACGGCGTCCGGTGGGAACACCTGCTCAACAACCCTATTCAGCTCACGGGCCGACTGCAGGTTGTGGCCGAACGGCTTCTCGATCACCACCCGCCGCCACTGTCCCTCGCCGGGCTGCGCCAGGCCGTGCTCGGAGAGCTTCTGGCACACCAGCTCGAAGTCCTTCGGGGGGATGGACAGGTAGAACGCATGGTTGCCGCGGGTGCCGCGACTGGAGTCCAGTTCGGCCAGGGTCACTTCGAGGCGGCCGAAGGCGTCGTCGTCGTCGAAATTGCCCTGCACAAACCTGATGCCGGCCGAGAGCTGTTCCCAGACCGTCTCATCGAACGGGGTGCGCGAATACTGGGTGACGGCTTCCCGCACCTCCTCAATGAACCGCTCATCGTCCCACTCCCTGCGGCCGAACCCGATGAGGGCGAAACTGGGGGGTAGCAAGCCACGGTTGGCAAGATCGTAGATCGCCGGCATGAGCTTTTTACGGGCGAGGTCGCCGGTAACGCCGAAAAGCACCAGGGCGGATGGTCCGGCGATGCGGTTCAACCGCCGGTCGCGGGGATCCCGCAGCGGGTTAGCCGGCCGGGCCTCTGCAGAATCGTGCACTATGCGGTACCGCTTTCAGTGGTTGCCCGCTGGCCGGCAGCCCCGCCCGAAAGGTGGGTAATCACCTGGCTGAGCTGTTCAAGGCCCGCGGCGCGGTCAGCGAGATGGAGACGAAGGACGGGACGTCCCTTGCCGGCGAGAACCTGGGCGTCGCCCGTTGCCTGGGCGGTGATCAGTTCCCCGAAGGTGAACGGACGGTCCGGGATGGCCAGATCCTCGGCTGCTGCACCGGTAATGGACAGGAAAACGCCCTGTGCCGGGCCGCCCTTGTGGAACTGACCGGTGGAATGCAGGAAACGCGGGCCCCAGCCGAACGTGACCGGTCGGGAGGTGAGCGAGGCCAGCGGTGACCTGATGCCCTCCAACGAGGCCTGCTCGGACCGGTCCAGGTAAGCCTGGACCGACAGGTAGCCGTCCGGCGCCAGGCTGGAGAAGAGGCGCTGCAACGCATCACCGAGGGTGCTTGCCTCACCCAGCAGACCACTGTCGGCGCGAATCTCGACTGCGCCGTCCACGAAGTTGGCCGGCGCAGTTTCGGGCTGTTCGTCGAGCAACCCCCGCGCCGCAACCTTCGCCGCCTCAACATCGGGCTGGTCGAAGGGGTTGATGCCCAACAGTCGCCCTGCCACTGCTGTAGCGAACTCCCACACGAGAAGCTGGCTGCCGAGGCTCCCGCTCACGGTCACCTGGTTCCCAACCGGCTCCACGTCGGCGTCGGGCGCGGTCAGGCGGACGGTGAGGACGTCGTCGGCGGCGGTAACAATCTCCGGAGCACCCTCCTCGGCGACGACGGGGAGCACCCCGGTGCCGAGCTTGCCGGTGGATTCCGCGATCAGCTGCTCGGCCCAGTCGGCCAGACCGGGAATGCCTGACGCCTCATCGGCGAAGACGATCTTGTCCCGCAACGGGTTGGTGGCGCCCAACACCGCGCCTAGCCGCAACCCAATGTTGGTCGGGTCGTCGTCGCCCAGGAACTCGGCGGTTTCCTCGGCTGCGTCGAGGAGGGCGTCGAGGTCGACGCCGGCTAGGCCCGATGGCACCAGACCGAAAGCGGTGAGCGCCGAATACCTGCCGCCAACATTCGGGTTGGCGTTGAAGACCGCGCGGTAGCCGGCCTCGCGGGCTGAACCGTCCAGCGGTGATCCCGGGTCGGTCACGATAACCACCCGGGTGAGCGGATCAATGCCGGCGGCAGTGAACGCTGCCTCGAAGATCCTCCGCTGCGAGTCAGTTTCGACGGTTGAACCCGACTTGGACGACACCACGACAGCCGTCTCGGCCAACCGGTCCTCCACCGTCCGGCGCACCTGATCCGGGTCGGTTGAGTCGAGCACTGTCAGCTCCACACCGGCGGTCCGGGTGATCACCTCGGGGGCGAGGGAGGATCCGCCCATCCCGCACAGGACGATCCGGCTGACACCCTCGGCGTGCAGGGTGGCCCGCAGTTCCATGATGCCCGGGACGAGGCCGCGGGAAGCCTCGACAAGGTCAACCCAGCCCAGCCTGACGGCCGCTTCCGACTCGGCGTCGTGACCCCACAGGGTGGGGTCCTTCGCCATCAGTCGTGATGCCACCTGATCCTCGACGAGGGTGCCGGTAACACGGTCAATCGCTTCGAGTGCAGCGCCAGCCGCTGCGAGCGTCATGGAACTCATTGTCATTAACCCCTTGCCGTATCCAGTGCGGTCTGAACTGTTTCGAGTAGCTCGTTCCAGCTGGTCACAAACTTCTCGAGGCCTTCGACCTCGAGCTGCTCAACTACCTCAAGATAGGAGATCCCGATGTTTTCGAGGCTGTTCAGCACTGAGTTGGCGTCGTCGTACGTTCCGGTGATCGTATCGCCGGTGATCACCCCGTGGTCCGCCGTCGCCTCAAGCGTCTTTTCGGGCATGGTGTTGACGACGCCGGGTGCCACCAGTTCGGTGACGTACAGGGTGTCAGGTAGTGCCGGGTCCTTGACCCCGGTGGATGCCCACAGGGG
>NZ_ASZW01000175.1:0-4336 GCF_000468215.1 Arthrobacter sp. CAL618
CTGCAGCACGGCCCGCGCTGCCGCCATCACCGACGACCTCGATGGTGGTGGCCTGGTCTATTTCGACAGCCATCAGCGGGGCGCTGCCAGTTCTGTTGCCGGCTGCTGCAGGTCCGGGCGGGCGGTTGCAAGCAGTACATCGACCGCCGTTGCCCGCTGGTAGTCGGATTCATGCGCCGGCAGGTTGCCGTAGTGCACCTCGTTGAAGCGGTCGGCTAGCCACAGGGTGTCGGCGCCGATCGCCCCGAAGGCGGCCCTGAGCTGCACTCCCGTCTCACCTGCTGTGCGCCCGGGCTGGCGATCGATAATACCCCGCTCTTCGGCCGAGCGGATCACCGCTCGTAGCCGCTCGGTCAGCGCAATATCCCATTCCCGTGATCCCGCCGCAGCCGCGGCGAGTCCACGATGCTCCTGCGCGGTGCGGACGGTGTCACCCGAAAACACTCCGGTGCGGGCGCGTTTGTTGCGGGCATTGAGGCGAGGTTTGACCAGCCACACCGCTGCGGCGATCACCACCGCGGCGCCCAGGGCGAGCAGCAACGTACCGGGTCCGGCCTCAAGCGGCCGAAGGTCGGCGAAGATAGACCCCAGCCATTCGAGGATCGTGGTGGCGATCCGTTCCAGGAAATTGGGTTCCGCCTCCTGATAGCGGCCCTGGGCGAGCTCATCCTCCAGCCAACCGCGGGCTTCCTCGTCGTCGGGCACGACCGGGACCCGACCACCGATCGGCACCGACGAGTCAATCAAACGGATCAGCATTGGCGAAAGTGGCACCCGGCTCAGGTCCCGGTGGTGGGTGGGCTCGGTGGTCCACCCGGCCGGTGACCGAATTGTTGACCGCCGGGGTTGGCGGACTGGCCGGGAATCGGGGTGAACCGGCCCGCAGTTGCTTCCTCATGTTCGCGCAGCAGGACCACATCGAACCCCTCGCGCCGGATGCGAAGGTCCACATAGAGCAGGGCGGTCACACCGGCCTGGAAGGCGTAACCAATGGCACCGAAGACAGCTGTAATGAGCTGACCGACCAAAAGGATGGGCAGCGAGTTCATCAGCTCCTCGCCGAGCTCGGCCGGCGAGTCGCTGAAGGACACGAACTGGGTGGCGAGCAGGCTCAGGGGAGTGGAAATCACCGAGGTGATGATAGAGACGATGATGCTGGTCAGGATCAGGATCCCGAACGTTCGCCACCAATTGCGGGAAGTCAATGTCCAGGACCGGCGCAGGGAGGTGAGCGGTCCGGCACCCTCAAGCATGAGTACCGCCGGTGCAAGGACCAATTTGATACTGAGCCAGACAATCAGCGCCAAGGAGCCGAGGGTTCCCAGCACGATCAACCAGACCGAGTCCTGACCGAGGAGCATGGCCAGCAGCACCGCGATCACCACCAGAACCGTCAGTCCGGCAATGACCAGCAGAAGCAGGAGGAATCCCAGACCCAGGAGGGGCAGGATCCGCCGGACGGCCAGTTTCCACAGTTGCACAAAAGAAGTGCGCTCGTTGAGCACTGCACGTGCGATCGGGATGACCAGCACCCCTTGCAGAATGAGGACACCCACGCTGCTGAGCACCACCAGTGCCGTGGCGACGGAAACCAGTGACGTCGCCAGTCCTGCAACCTCGTCCATCGACGGGTCGACGGGATCCAGTTGCGCGATTGAGCCGAACAAACCGACCGTCAACAGCAGGGTGAGAACCGATATCACTACCTGGAACAGGATGGCGGTGCCGAAGGTTGCCAACGGATTCTTCCGGCAGGCCTGGAACGCCCCGTCGAGGATCTCGCCCAGGCCCAGGGGCCTCAGCGGAATGATTCCCGGTTTAGGCGATGCCTGATAGCCGCCGAACTGGCCGTGCGGAACGCCCTGCCACCCGGGCTGCGCTCCCCATTGGGGTGATCCAGTGGGTTCGGGGTGCTGCCCCCACTGTGGTTGCTGCCCCCACTGGGCGTTCTGCCCGGGCTGTGGTGGTTGACCCCACTGCGGTGGCTGGGCGTTAGGTGGCGGAAGAGGTGCGCCCGNCCCGCCGTATCGTCCCGCGACTTGTCGGCTGGTTCACTCTCATGCGGATTGTTGCTCATCCTGTCCCCCCGGAACGTTTGTTCCACTTGTGAACCCGTCTCCTAGAACTATAGTTACCGGGAGGGATTTCCGGGAACCTGCCCGGCGCTGGGGCGCGCGGAGCGATTGCGCTAGTACGACATTGCCGTGGCAATGGGAGACTATGGAGATATGAAGGCACGCATTCTGGTCGTTGACGACGACGAAGCACTGGCCGAGATGATCGGCATCGTACTACGCAACGACGGATTTGATCCCGTGTTCTGCGCTGACGGTTCTCAGGCCCTGGACATCTTCAGGAGCTCCAAACCCGACCTGGTGTTGCTTGATCTGATGCTGCCAGGGATAGACGGAATCGAAGTCTGTCGCCAGATCCGCAACGAATCCGACCTCCCCATCGTCATGCTGACTGCGAAGTCGGACACCTCCGACATCGTGCGAGGTCTGGAATCCGGCGCCGACGACTATGTGCCGAAGCCGTTCAAGCCTGCGGAACTGGTGGCACGGGTGCGAGCGCGGCTGCGCCCCGGTGACCAGAAGGCTCCCGAGACTCTCCGCATCGGTGAGGTCACCATCGACGTCGCCGGGCACTCGGTGGTCCGCGCCGGTGACCGGATTTCTCTGACCCCCCTGGAATTCGATTTGTTGGTTGCGCTGGCACGCAAACCCTGGCAGGTCTTCACCCGGGAGTTGCTGCTTGAACAGGTCTGGGGCTACCGGCACGCCGCGGATACCCGACTGGTCAATGTGCATGTGCAACGGTTGAGGTCGAAAATTGAACGGGACCCGGAAGCGCCAGAGATTGTGTTGACGGTCCGGGGCGTGGGATACAAGGCAGGACAGGGGTAAGTTGGACCGCGCTGCAGCTAGCGTTCGGAACAGGCTGGGTGGCGTGGCGTCGCATGCCTGGTCCTGGATCCGGACGGTGCTTTCGCGGACCGCCCGGCAGTGGCGACGGTCGCTGCAGTTCCGCACTGTCGTCTCCACCCTGCTTCTCACCGCGGTGGCCTTCGCTGCCGTCGGCGCCTTCCTGTCCAACCAGATTGCGACCGGGTTGTACGAGGAACGATTCGAACAGTTCCGCGCCGAGTCCAGCAACGGGCTCAGCGAGGTCGCAGCAATTTTCAGCAGCGCCTCGACCACCGACAGCGAATCGACCCTCCGATTGGTGCAGGACACCCTGCCAAGCCTTGAGGGTGGCGGCGCCGATGCACCCAGGCGGTTCATCCTCGCCATAGTGCCCGATCAGACCACCGATATCTACGTTGCCCCGTTCGGGAGCGACAACCTGACCGAGTCGAGCGCCATCCCGGCGGCCATGGCCAACGCGGTGAGGTCGGGCGATGACCAATACTGGTCCGCCACGTCGATCGAGTCGACTTCAGGGGAGAGGGTGCCGGGGCTGGCGTTCGGCACCAAGGTGACGCTGCCGCCAGGGCAGACCGAATATGCGCTTTACCTGATCTACGACCTGTCCTCGATGCAGGCCACCCTTGACTACATTCACGGGGTGATCTGGATTGCTGGCATCGTCCTGTTGCTGATCATTGGGGCGATCGCCTGGTTCGTGACCCGGAGCCTGGTCGGGCCAGTCAGCCATGCTGCAGTGGTGTCCGAAAAGCTGGCGGCCGGCGAATTGCAGGAACGGATGGATGTGAAGGGCGAGGACGAGGTGGCGCGGCTTGGTGCGTCGTTCAACCATATGGCGGAGAGCCTTCAGGATCAGATCACCCAGCTCGCACAACTGTCGCAGATGCAGCAACGCTTCGTTTCGGACGTCTCCCACGAACTTCGTACCCCGTTGACCACGGTGCGGATGGCCGCCGAGGTGCTCCACGACGCGCGCGCCAATTTCGACCCGGTCAACCGCCGGTCCGCCGAAATCCTGTACAACCAGGTGGAACGATTCCAGGCGCTGCTCGCCGATCTACTGGAAATCTCGCGGTTCGATGCCGGCGCCGCGGTGCTTGAAGCGGAATCCGTCGACATTTTCCAGGTGGTTCGGCACGTGATTGACGGCGCCCAGCCGTTAGCGGATGCGTGCGGCTCCGAGCTGAGCATTATTTCCCGCGAAACCGAATGCCTGGTCGAAGTGGATCCCCGCAGGATTGACCGGATTCTCAGGAATCTTGTGGTGAACGCGCTGGAGCATGGCGATGGGAAGCCTGTCTCGATCTATATTGCCTCGAATCCGGACGCCGTCGCCGTCGCAGTTCGTGACTACGGCATCGGCATGACCCCGCTTGAAGCGTCCCGGGTGTTCGATCGGTTTTGGCGGG
>NZ_ASZW01000176.1:0-2919 GCF_000468215.1 Arthrobacter sp. CAL618
CCGGCGGGAGCGGCCTTGGATTGTCAATTGCCACCGAGGATGCCCATCTCCACGGAGCCTGGCTGCAAGCCTGGGGCTCCCCGGGTAAGGGCGCCTGTTTTCGGCTGACGCTTCCCAAGCTCAGGGAGTCCGTTCTCAAGGTCTCACCGTTGCCGCTGCCGCCAAGGATGGGCGGGCTGCCCGACCGTCCGTCGGTCGGAACATCCCCGGACTCGCTGCCGCAGCTAACCACTCTGCCAAAGGAGTCCCACGATGCCCGCTAACAGGCGTCCGCTGAGCCGGTCACTGGCCCTTTTACTGTTGCCGATCGTGCTGGTGGTCAGCGGCTGCTCGTCCATACCTACCTCTGGTCCAGTGGGAGTCATCACCGCTGACACCGGGTCCGACACCACCGACCCACTGATTTTCAATCCACCCGGGCCCCGGCAGGATGCTGATCCGGAATCCCTCCTGAACTCCTTCGTCGACGCCGGCACGGGTGCCGCCGGCGACTACGAGATCGCACGGGACTACCTCACCGACGAGTTCGCCGCCCAATGGCGGCCAGAAGAGCGCATCATCATCTACGGAGCTGACCCGCAGATTTCTGCGTCCCCGACTGACGGTGTCTACCAGATCCAACTCGAAGTCGAGGGGACCATCAACGCCGAAGGTATCCGTACGGGGGCTCCTGCTACCACCACTGAAAGCCTCACCGCGAAGCTCGAGCAGAATGCCGACGGGCAGTGGCGTATCACCTCGATCCCCAACGGCATCATGATTTCTTCGAGCCAGGCTGAGCTGTTGCTTGAAACATACAGCCTGTACTTCTACAGCAGTTCCTTCGAACATTGGGTGCCCGACGTCAGGTGGTTCGTAAACCGGGCAGCCATTGCCACGAATATTGTGGAGGCGATGCTTGACGGTCCGGCTCCATACTTGCAGGGGTCGGTGACCAGCGCGTTCCCGGAAAGTACCACCCTCGGCGTCGAATCGGTGCCCATCGTGTCGGGGACGGCAACCGTCGAGTTGTCCCCCGATGTGCTGCAGGAAACCAGTGACCTGATCCGACAACAGATGCAGCAGCAACTCCGGGAGAACCTGGCCGGGTTGAACACGGTCAATTCGGTGCAGATGACTGTCGAAGGGCAGCCGGTGTACCTTGGCGACGAGGGCAATGTCCCCCACCCGAACCTGGTAATCCCAGTCGGCGATCCGGCTGTCGGCAACAAACAGATTGTCGTCTCCGGCAACGAGCTATTCCTGTACCAGACGGAAGAGACCGTTCCCATTGAAGGCGTCCCTTCGGTGGCGGCACTGGATCCCCAGGACCCGGCAATGACCCTGTCCGGGGCGGACTTTGCGTTCCTCAACGGAAACCGGACACGGCTTTACACCACCGGGCAGGATCAGGAAATCATCACCGCTGCGACCGGACGAAGGCTGACTTCTCCCAGTTTCGACCCGAACAACTGGGTTTGGACGGCCAGCACCGGGCCCGAAGGCCTGGGATCGACGGTTACCGCGGTTCCTCCCGGCGGGTTGCAAGACAGCGCGGTGTCGGTGACGGCACCCTGGCTAGCTGATTCAGTGGTGCTGGAACTCAGGGTGTCGAGGGATGGGTCCCGGGCCCTGGTCGTGACCGAGCAGGAGGGGCTAAGCCGCGTTTTCCTTGCCGGGATCGTGCGCAGCAACGACCGCACCCCGCAGAGTCTTGGTACTCCGCGGGAGCTTTTCGCCAGCGGTCCGGTCAATACCGCGAAGTGGGTCAACGAGGACACCGTCATCGTCGCCGAGGCCTCCGCAGAGGAAGAGGTGACCCCTGAATTTCTTGGTCTTGACGGGACTGTCGATGCGCTGTCGTCCCTTGAGGGCATTCTGCACATCAGTGCGGGCACCGGGCCGACGGCCATCTTCGCCGGCACCTCGGAGGGGGTCCGGAACCGGGTTGGGGATACCTGGTCGAACGAGCCGGTGGAAGGTGTCCAGGATCCGGCGTTCCCGGGCTGAGCTCTGCACACGGGCGCCGATCTGCCCAGGCTCGGCGACTGATTTTGTCCACACTCGGCTACGAAGGCGACGTCGGGGACTGGCCGAGGTGGCAAAGTCAGGGCATGAACGGATTCCGATCCGCGCCGCTGTGGAGGGGCGTCGCCGGCCGCCTCGATGCGGTCCGGATGAGGCCGGACGTGCAGGGCTTTACCGGTGCCATCGTGGGCTTCTGGTCGCTCCTGTTCCCTACCGAGTGTGCTGTATGCGGGCGCCTCTTGATCCCACTTTGCCCCGAGTGTCTCACCGCAATCCGCAAAGCGACGGTCCGCCCCCTCAGGGTTGAACGAGGTGCGCCCGCCTTGCCTCAGGTGCCGGGGCGCATGGAGTCAGCCACAGGTTTCGGTGACCCACTGCCGGTCACAGCAGGAGGCCATTACCGGTCCGCACTCGCGCGGTTGGTGCTTGCCTACAAAAACCATCACCGCACCGATGTGGGCAGACCCCTGCAAACGGCGCTCGCTGGAGCGCTGCACTCGGCCGTGGAGGGGCTCCGCCAGGGCGGTGAAACGGCACAGATTCTTCTGGTGCCGGTGCCTACAAAAGGAGCGTCGCTGCGCCGCCGCGGGTACGATCCTCTCGGCCTGCTCCTTGACGGGCTGGTTCGAAGAGGTGAGTTGCCCGCAGGCTGCCGGCCCGCCAGGTTGGTGGGGTACCGGGGCATAACCGTCCGACTGGGGTCAGCGCTCGCCGGCCGAGTTGGGCAGCAGCAGCAAAAGGGCCTCGGATCGGCCCAGCGACGCGCCAATGTCCGCCTCACCATGACCCTGCGGCGGGGCCAGCATCTGGTCCCCGGGGCGGTGTGCCTGGTGGTTGATGATGTGCTGACCACCGGGGCGACGATTGCCGAAATGACGCGGGTTCTGCGGTTGGCCGGAGCGGAGGTGGCCG
>NZ_ASZW01000177.1:0-15936 GCF_000468215.1 Arthrobacter sp. CAL618
CCACCGAGCCACCGTCGCGTGCCGAAGGAAAGTAACGAACAAAATTAGCGGAAAAAAACAACCGCCGAAGGATGAATATCAGGGGTGGGTGAACTAACGTGAGGTATGGGTATCTCGAGGACAATTAGATATCCGTCGACAGCGGCTGGAAGCACGACTCCCCGGCCGCTGTTGTGTCACCTAAGGGATTTTGGAGGACACCATGGAGTTTTTGATCAGTGGTCGAAATCTGTCAGTTTCGGACCGTTTTCGTGAGTACGCCGAGGACAAGATCGACAAGATCGAGCAGCTTGGCGACAAGGTGCAGCGGCTAGAGGCGAAAGTTACCAAGGAGCCCAGCGCCCGTAATGCGGATAGCGCGCTCACCGTCGAACTTACCGTCCTGGCGAAGGGCCCCGTGATCCGGGCCGAGGCATCAGCAGCCGACAAATTTGCAGCCTTCGACCTTGCCTACAGCAAACTGCTGGAGAGACTACGCCGTGCCAGAGACCGGCGGAAGGTCCACCACGGCCGCCATACCCCCACGGCCGTTCGTGAAGCCACAGCTGATCTTGAACCCGCCAGCACCACAGCCCCTTTGTACCTCGAAGTGCAGTCCACCCAGGCCCCGCAGGAAGCCCAGGACAGCGTCGTCGACAGCTACGAGATCGAGAATGACATCCCGGCCGGCGACTCGCCGGTACTGATCCGCCGGAAGGTCTTCTCCGGCACTCCAATGACACTCGAGGATGCAGTCGACAACATGGAACTGGTGGGGCATGACTTCTACCTCTTCGTCGACTCGGCAACCGGTGCACCCTCAGTTGCCTACCGCCGGCAGGGCTGGACCTACGGCGTCATCACCCTCGACGCTCGGTGCGCTGAGGGAACTGAGGATCCGCGCGAGGAACTCCTTGCCTACCGGGCACGGGAAGCGGCGGCCTCGGCGTCGGCCTGAGCCGGCAGGGGAGAGGACCCCAGTAAGGTCAAAGGGTGACCACAGTCCTCTCCCTGTCCCAGGCCCGACGCATCGCGCTTGAGGCACAGGGACTGGCACGGGTAAGGCCCGTCGGCCCCGCTACGGCGAGGCAGGTGGGCCTTGCCTTTGCCCGGCTGCAGCTGCTGCAGATCGATTCGGTCAATGTCCTCATTCGCAGTCACTACCTTCCCCTGTTTGCCCGGCTGGGTCAGTACGACCGCGACCAGCTCGATCGGCTAGCCAGCACACACCCCCGCCGGATGGTTGAATACTGGGCGCACGAAGCCAGCTTCATCAGACCCACGCTCTTTCCCTATCTTCGTCCGTTGCAGGAGCGCCGGTGGGTTGGGGCTCATTCAGTGCCCGAAGGGCTGAGGGAATCGCTTCGTTCCCGCATTCGCGACGTCCTCGCCGTCAGCAGTCCCCTAACCGCTCCACAACTGCAACAACGGTTGGGACATATTGAGACTCGGGCCACGGACCAGTGGGGCTGGAACTGGAATTCGGTGAAACGGGTCCTGGAGGACATGTTCGAACGGGGTCAGGTTTCTTCGGCCGGGCGTAGCGCGTCATTCGAGCGCAAATATGCACTCACGGAGCGGGTCTTCCCGGACCCCGGCGCGGCGTTGGCAATCGTCCACCCAACCGAGGCCCACCTCCACCTGACCGAG
Source organism: Arthrobacter sp. CAL618 (assembly GCF_000468215.1). NCBI lineage: Bacteria > Bacillati > Actinomycetota > Actinomycetes > Micrococcales > Micrococcaceae > Arthrobacter > Arthrobacter sp. CAL618. Next base: position 1,630 of record NZ_ASZW01000177.1, read on the forward strand.
CTATCGGCCCGCGCGCTCGGGGTCGGGACGTTGAAGTGTTTTGCCGACTATTTTCGGCTCCCGCTGAAACCGACAGCGGGTGCCATCGAATCGTTGATTGCCAGTGGAATCCTCAAGCCCGTCACCATCACAGGGTGGAACAGGCCAGCCTTCCGCCATGTGAACTCGGTATTGCCACGGAAAGCCGAGGGAAGGGCGTTGCTCAGCCCCTTCGATTCGATGGTGTTCGAACGCCGGAGACTGTCGGAACTGTTCGGATTCGATTACCGGATTGAGATCTACACTCCCGCTTCCGCGCGACGATACGGCTACTACGTGTTGCCGTTCCTGTTGCGTGAAGCGATGGTAGCGCGGGTGGATCTCAAGGCCGACCGGGCTGCGGGAAAGCTCCTGGTGCGCGGCAGCCATAGCGAGTCCGGCGCGCCAGCAGATACCGTCGTCGAACTGGCGGCCGAGCTACGGCTCATGGCTACCTGGCTTGGGCTCGATGACGTAGTCGTCGAGCCCAATGGTGATCTGGCCGAGGCCCTGAAACTGGCAGTTTCCCACGAATAGCACGCTCTGGCGGCACCAGTTCGACAGGATAAGTCGTCTCTCCCGTAGACTGAACAGGCCAGATTTCGGCGCACCTAGATTGGGAGCAAATACCAGTGCCATCACTTCTTGAACGAGTCCTCCGCACCGGCGATAAGAAGACACTGAAGAAACTCCGAAATTATGCTGACGCCATTAACGTCCTGGAGGACGAGTTTCGCGAGATGAGCGACGACGACCTCCGGGGAGAGGCCGACAAGCTCAAGCAGCGTTATGCCGACGGTGAGACACTCGACGCGCTACTGCCCGAAGCGTTCGCGGCCGTCCGTGAGGCATCGGCGCGCACGCTGAAGCTGCGGCAGTTCGACGTACAGCTGATGGGCGGTGCGGCCCTGCACCTGGGCAATATCGCCGAGATGAAGACCGGTGAAGGTAAGACGCTGGTCGCCGTCGCCCCCGCCTTCCTAAATGCGCTCACTGGCAAGGGCGTTCACATTGTCACCACCAACGACTATCTCGCCGAGTACCAGTCCGAGCTGATGGGGCGCGTCTTCCGGTTCCTCGGGATGACCAGCGGTTGCATCCGCTCCAAGCAGGATCCCGCTACCCGCCGCGAGCAGTACAACGCCGACGTCACCTACGGCACGAACAACGAATTCGGTTTCGACTATCTGCGCGACAACATGGCGTGGAGTGCAGCCGAATTGGTGCAGCGCGGCCACAACTTCGCCATCGTCGATGAAGTTGACTCAATCCTGATCGATGAGGCGCGCACCCCGCTGATCATTTCGGGGCAAGCCTCCGGGGACGTCAACAGGTGGTACACCGAGTTCTCCAAGGTAGTCAAGAAGCTCACCAAGGACACCGATTATGAGGTCGATGAGAAGAAGCGCACGGTCGGAGTGCTTGAAGACGGTATCGAAAAGGTCGAGGACTACCTCGGAATCCAGAACCTCTATGAATCTGCCAACACCCCGCTGATCGGGTTCCTGAACAACGCCATAAAAGCCAAGGAATTGTTCAAGAAAGACAAGGACTATGTGGTCCTCAACGGCGAGGTCATGATCGTCGACGAGCACACCGGCCGTATTCTCGCCGGGCGGCGCTATAACGAGGGCATGCACCAGGCCATCGAGGCCAAGGAGGGTGTGAAGATCAAAGCCGAGAATCAAACCCTCGCCACGGTCACCCTGCAGAACTATTTCCGGCTTTACGAGAAACTCTCGGGGATGACCGGTACAGCCGAAACTGAGGCCGCCGAGTTCATGGCCACGTACAAGCTTGGGGTCGTGCCCATCCCCACCAATCGGCCCATGGTGCGTGCCGACCTGTCGGACCTGATCTACAAGAATGAGATTGCCAAGTTTGACGCCGTCGTCAAGGACATCGTCGAACGCCATGAGACTGGTCAGCCGGTCCTGGTGGGTACCACCAGCGTGGAGAAAAGCGAGTATCTTTCGAAGCAGCTCGCGAAAGCTGGCATCCGGCACGAGGTGCTGAACGCCAAGAACCACTCGCGTGAAGCCTCGATTGTGGCCCAGGCCGGCCGTAAGGGGGCCGTCACGGTGGCGACGAACATGGCCGGTCGTGGCACCGACATCATGCTCGGCGGCAACGCCGAGTTCAACGCCATCGCCGAACTGGAGAAGCGGGGGCTGAGCCCGGCGGAAAACCCCGACGAGTATGAGAACCAGTGGCCCGACGCGCTGATCGCCGCCCGGGACTCGGTCGAGGCAGAGCACAACGAGGTCCGGGAACTAGGTGGCCTGTATGTGCTCGGCACGGAGCGCCACGAGTCGCGTCGTATCGACAACCAGCTCCGCGGTCGCTCCGGACGCCAGGGCGATCCCGGGCGGTCGCGCTTCTACCTGTCGCTGACCGATGACCTGATGCGGCTGTTCAACTCCGGTGCAGCCGAACGAATCATGAATTCGTCAACCATGCCCGACGACGTCGCCCTGGAGTCCAAACTGGTCTCCAAAGCAATCGAGAGCGCTCAGGGACAGGTGGAGGGACGGAACGCCGAGCAGCGCAAGAACGTCCTGAAGTACGACGACGTCCTCAACCGTCAGCGCGAAGCCATCTACGGGGACCGGCGCCGCATCCTCGAGGGCGGTGACCTGCATGAAAAGGTCAGTTTCTTCCTGGAAGACGTCGTGACAGCGATGGTTGACGAAGCAACAGCCCAGGGACACGGCGATGACTGGGACTACGAGCAGCTGTGGACCAACCTCCGTACGCTTTACCCGATCAGCCTCACCATTGACGAGGTACTTGACGAAGCTGGCGGCCCGTCCAAGGTCACCCGGGATTTTCTTCACGCCGAAATTCTGTCGGACGCGAAGGTCGCCTACCAGGCCCGCGAAGAGGCCCTCGGGGAGCAGACCATGCGCGAACTGGAACGCCGGGTGGTCCTTTCGGTCATCGGTCGGAAATGGCAGGAACACCTGTATGAGATGGACTATCTCAAGGAAGGCATCGGACTGCGGGCGATGGCCCAGCGCGATCCGCTGGTCGAGTACCAGCGTGAAGGGTTCATCCTGTTCCAGGCGATGATGGAAGCGATCCGGGAGGAAAGCATCGGTTTCCTGTTCAACCTGGACGTTGAGGTAGCTGCTCCCGCGCCCACCGGGCTCCCGGGAGTGGCTGATGGTCGGGGCCTGGTGCAGGGCCCAACCATCAAAGCAGCCGGCCTCGACGCCCCGGAAAGGCCGGCAACCCTGAACTTCTCGGCGCCGAACGCGCAGGGCGAGGTCGAAACGCGGGTGGAGCGGCGCTCCGGTACGGCGAAGACGGCCGAAGCCAATGGCGGTAACCGGGCCGAAGCCCGTGCGGCTTCGAAGCGCAAAAAGAAGTAGCACCTAGCCGATCTCGAGGGCAGTCACCCTCCAGTGCCCGCGTCGTCGCTCCAGTCTGAGAGCGACGGCGCGGGCTCTGTGGTTTTCACAGGCAACCGCGGACGCTTCGTAGACGGTTTCAGTGATGCGACAGATCCGCACGGAGCGCACCGAAATATTCCGGTGCAGCAGATGGTCGGGGCGCCCAGTGGATGCGCCCCGGTTGAGGCTACGGACCAGATTGGCGCGAAGTTGGAGACGTTCGTAGCTGGGCGGATCCAGCCATTCGGCCAGCTGCTGTAGTGGCCGGGAGCCACCGAGGACTTCGAGGGATGCCTGCACCACTGAACGGGTGATGCGTTGTACCTGGGTTGCTGCAGCGAGCTCCTCAATGGTTGGTGTGGGGGCAGAGACCTGGCGATCGGGACCGGATCCGGTGAGTGAATCGGAGGTCGGGTCGGGGGCCAGGGGAGGACGGACTATTTGGGTCTGGGTTAACATGATGCTCCTGGCGTGGCTACCGCGCGGTGGGAGGGACCCGGAGCAACTGGCCGGGAATGAGTAGATGGGGATCGTCGCCGATCACTCCACGATTCTCGAGATGCCATCGCGGCCAAGCGTCGGCAATCTCGACATCTGTGGCGAACGGTCCGAGGTGGGCCGCAGCGATAGTCCACAGCGAATCACCGGGGCGAACGGTGATCACCGGAAGGCCGGAATCCGTGCCCGCTGGTGCTGCAGCCCGAGTCTGGCCCCGCAGCAACGGGAGGCCGTCGACGGGTGCCGGGAGAGGTTTCCACTGTGGTCTGACGGTGGGCGGTTCATCCCGCCGCGGCTCCGCCCCGGATGTAAGTACCGAATCGCCAGGGGCAGACACGATAGGCGCAGTGAGTAGGCGACCTGGAAGTTCTCCGCCCAGCGCCGCTGGTACTCCGCTGAGAACGTGCAGACCCACCATGGCGGCGGCAAGCCTTCGCATGAAGCCAGGGGTGAAAAGCCCAGCCACCCTTGCAGCCTTCCGGAAGCCCGCTCCTATCAGCAGCTCACTCAAAAGGGCGAGAGCCAGCGTGACGACCCACCACCCAACCACCAGCACCCCAGCGCTGGCCGCTGCCAGGCCGAGCAGCCCTTCAATTCGCTGGTACCCGGTGAGCGGTCCGGCGTTGGCGAGAATCACCTGACCGCACGCGTAAAGCCCCACCCCCAGCAGCGGGATGCTCGCTGCAACAGCTTTTTCGCTGAAAGTTTTCACCTTTTCTCCTGAACGCTGGGCTACCGTCAGTAGGTTGTTTGTTGTTGTTTGAAGCTGTTTAGTCTCATTTAAATCTGTATAGGTCGTTTGTACACCTTAATGCTGTTCGGTGTCTATCCTTGACCCGGCTTGCAGGGAGTCCTAGGCTGGCCCGGTGCGGTGGGAATCCTTGTTCCAGGACCTTGAGGCCCAGTTCGCTGCGGCCCGCTTGATAGCCGTGGAGGGCGAAATTACCGAGCGGTCTCGACTGGAATTTGCGGCTCTTACGGCGATGGACCGCATCCGGGGACAGCAGGGTGTCACCCTGCGAATTCGGACTCCCAGCGGAGCCTTGTTCAGTGGCGTCGTCCGGCAGGTCGGATCTGAATGGCTAGTATTGGCGACCGGATCCGGCGCCGCGATGATTCCAGCCATCGCGCTGAGTACCGTCGAGGGTATGGGGAGACAGGCCGTCGCCGAGCCCTCCGTGGTGGCTACGAGGCTGGGATTAGGATCTGTCTACCGGGCCTTCGCCAGGGACCGAACCCTGCTCACGCTGCAGCTTGCTATTGGTGGGGTTCGGTTAGACGGCACTATTGACCGGGTGGGGAAGGACTTCCTTGAGCTCGCAACGGTGCCGCTCGGGGAACAGCGGCGCAAGGGCAGCGTCGCGGGTGTGGTCCTGATTCCGTTCAGTAACGTTGAGGCGGTACTGTCCCGCCCCTGATAGCACTAGTGAGTGCTATCTTCCCGGGCGTGGCCGAAAGAGCTCTCCCGTACCGCGGCGGCCGACTTTTGATAGGCGCGGGCGATGAATTCTTCGAGGATGTGAGACTCCACCCGCCACTGACCGCGGCCACCGATCTGGATGGCCGGTAGCTCCCCGGACCGGACCAGGGCGTACGTCTGAGACGACGAAATGTTCAGCACCTCACCAACATCAGCGAGGGTTAGGAACCTCTTCTCGGCCACGTCTTCCGCCTTTCGTCCCACGTTTCGCAGGACCTTTGCACCTTCGATACCGCTGACCTCCAATCTTGCCATCACCACCCGCGATTTCACCGGATTATCCACAGTTTGGAAGCATTTGGCTCCAAAGGATTTATTTTGCGGCAGTCGTCCACGAGAATTGCTGGATCAGGTCAAAAATATCCGGGGGCTGGACGGTTGGGCGGCCGGAGTCTGTAGGAGGCCATCGTGAGCCTATTGGCAGTTACCCCGGAACGAGATAAGCCCCCGGTCCGGTTGAGGAAGCCGTCGTGGAAGGATCCGCGGCTCCTGGTAGGCCTCCTGCTTGTGCTGGCGTCCATCGCCGCTGTTACCGCTGTGGTGGGCAGCGCCGATCAAACCACCGGCGTCTACGCGGCCCGCGCGGATATACCAGTGGGTGCGGTGGTAACCTCCGCCGACCTGACAGTTGTTGCGGTGCGGTTGGATGATCTCCAGCTGGCCTATCTCGGGGTCGATGAGGGGGTCCCCGAAGATGCAGTTGCCACCCACTTGCTGCGGGCGGGTGAGTTGGTGCCGCGGGCCGCCCTGGGCAGCGCCGATGAGCTGGACCGCAAACCAGTGGGTCTGACCATTGACGATCCGCTGCCGGCCGGAACCGTCACCGGGTCACGGGTCGATGTCTGGGTGTCGCTTGAGGGGGAGGGGGGCACCTGGGAACCCCCTACCCAGTTACTGGAAGCTGCTGAAATCTCGGAGTTGACGGTGTCCGAGTCAGCGCTCGGCGGGGGAACCGGATCAACCCTGGTTCATGTTCTCGTAGGCGACGAGACACTGCCTGAGCTGCTGGCCGCACTGCTTAACGAGGCGCGAATTGCCATCGTCCTCAACCCTGGCGGCTCGCCGTGAATCTCCCGGTGGTTACTGGCGGGAGCGCTGCCCGGGAGTGTGTCACCGGGTTGGAGAACCTGCGGGGCCCGGTCACGGTGGTCCGTTGGTGCAATAACCTCGCGGAGGTCATCGCGGTATGCCAGACCGGGCTTGCGCGCGCAGTCATCCTGTCTGCGGACGCCGGGGAGCTGACCTCTTCACTGATCGATCGGTTCGATAACGCAGACGTCGTCGTCGTCGCCCTGGCTGACGACGACGACAGCCGGAGCCGCCTCGAAGCGCTGGGCATTCGCCACACAACAAGCGATGTTGCTGCCGTCACCCTCGCATCAATAATTGAAGCAGCCGTGGAGGCTGCCGGTGATCAGCAGCGTGGCTCCCGCAGCCTGCAGACCGGTGGGATGTCCTACACCGATCCCACGCCTGCGCTCGATTCCGACGTCGATCCCGAGGGCTTCCCCACGGCGGAGGTGACGGCTACCGGCACCGGAGAGGTTTTCGCGGTCTGGGGGCCGGCGGGGTCGCCCGGCCGCACCACGGTGGCAGTGAATCTTGCGGCCGAGCTCGCGGCTGGCGGACGGTCGGTGTTGCTGATCGATGCGGATACCTATGGAGCCAGCGTTGCTGCATCTCTGGGCCTCCTCGACGAATCTGCAGGAATTGCGCAAGCCTGCCGGCTCGCGGATCAGGGATCGCTTGACCGGGCAGGGCTCCGCCGGGCCATCACGGTGGTAGCAGTGCGGGGCTCTCGGCTTGGCGTCCTGACGGGCGTTACCCGGGCCGACCGCTGGACCGAACTGCGGCCGGCGGCGCTGGCCCGGGTGCTTGAGCTCGCTCGCGAAGTTGCCGATGTGACGGTTATCGATTGCGGGTTCTGCCTTGAAACTGATGAGGAGTTGAGTTTCGACACCGTCGCACCCCGCCGGAATGCGGCCACGCTCTGTTGCCTGGAAACGGCAGACACGATCTTCGCCGTGGGCGCGGCAGACGCCGTCGGGCTGCCACGCCTGGTCCGCGCGCTCGCGGACCTGACAGCTTCCGTGCCGGGAACTGTCCCACGGGTGGTCCTGAACAAGGTTCGGGCGGCCGCCGTCGGCCGGGGACCGGAGCGTCAGCTCCGCGAAGCCTGGGACCGGTTTGGTCCAGCCCAGCAGGTGGAAGCCTTCCTGCCAGCGGACTTCACCACGGTCGACGCTGCGCTTCTGGGAGGTTCAGTATTGCTGGAATCTGCACCCCGATCACCCTTACGCCAAGGGATCGCAGCGCTTGCCGGTGTACCGATTGAACAACTGCGGCGCTGGCCATTTGGAGCAGGCCACAACGAAGTGAAGTTTTCCCGCAACGGCGTTAGGCTCATGGGTAACGGGCCGCAACGGAGCGGCCTTTAATATTCGTTTTATGGAGGCGTTTTCATGTCGTCTGGATCCAGCATGACGGACCAGCCAAGTTCCGACACTTCTACCGGAGAGTTCATCAGTCACTACTATGAACATCTCGCTGAAGAGGACGCCAAGGCACACACAGCTGAAGCGCTCAAAGAGCGCGCCCTGCGACACCGTGGCCTCGCCGAAAACCGCCAGTTTGGTGAAGCGGCGGTAGACATCTTCGACCAGTCCGACGCCAGCGTCATCATGATCGTGACCGATGACATGCCGTTCCTGGTTGACTCGGTGGCCGCCGAGCTGGTGCGCCATCAGGTGGCCATCCGGCTCGTCATGCACCCCACCTTCATCGCCACCCGGGACCGGGCAAGTGCAGCGCTGCACAAATTGCAGCGGGTACCGTCCTCGGCAGGCGTGTCCAGCGGTGATACAGCAGCTCTGCCCAACGTCTCACACTTGATCGCCGACGGCGACGTTGCAGCCCACATCGAGTCATGGATTGCCGTCGAAGTAGGCCGGATCCTCGACGACAACCGTCGCCAGAAAATCATTGCCGGGCTGACCCACGTTCTCGGCGATGTACGCGCAGCGGTAGAAGACTGGCCCGCCATGCGCAGCAAGGTCCGCGAGATCGCCGCGTCCCTCGACTCTGTTCCAGGTGGCGCCGACATCCCCGACCTTGACCAGGCCCGGGAGTTGCTTACCTGGCTGGATGCCGGAAACTTCACCTTCCTGGGGTTCAAGGAATATGACCTCCTGACCGACGACGACGGCCAGGACGTTCTGCGGATCGCAGACGGGAACGGCCTGGGGCTGTTGAGGCACCCCGTCGGCGGACGTCAGGTCCAGCAACTTACCAGCGCCGGCAAAGCCAAGGCCAGGGAGAAGCGAGCCCTGGTCATCACCAAGGCGAACTCCCGCTCGACGGTCCACCGTGCCGCCTACCTCGACTACATTGGCGTCAAACGATTCGATGCGCAGGGGAACGTCAACGGCGAACGCCGGTTCATCGGACTCTTCGCGACCAGTGCGTACACCGGCTCGGTGCGCGGCGTGCCGATTGTGCGTGACAAAGTCAATGCTGTCCTGTTGCAGTGCGGCTTCCCACCCGACTCGCATTCGGGCAAGGATCTCCTGTCCATTCTCGAGACCTACCCGCGCGACGAGCTTTTCCAGATCGAGGTCCAGGACCTGATCACGACGGCGATGGGGATCCTGAAGCTCCAGGAACGTCGCCGTACACGGCTCTTTCTTCGACCAGATATTTACGGCCGATTCATGTCGGCACTGGTCTTCCTGCCACGTGACCGGTACACCACCGGGGTGCGCCTGCGGATTGAGCAGGAACTGCGACAGACTTTCAAAGCCGAATCCATCGACTACGAGGCGCGGATCAGCGAATCTGCCCTTGCGCGGCTGTTCTTCCGTATCAGGCTGCCGCGGGGCGTTGAGGTTGCACCGGTGGAACCGGCAGCGCTTGAGCAACGGCTGGTGGGCGCCGCCCGGTCCTGGTCCGAAGGTATCGATGAGGTGGTCCGTGGACGGTTCGACCGGCGGACTGCCGAGGACGTCTCGGGTTTGTGGGCTGAAGCTTTTCCGGCCAGCTACCGGGTCGACTACGAGGTGGAGGACGCCCTTCAGGACATCGAACGTTTTGAACGGTGCGAGAAGAACTCCCCAGCCGCGCCGGTCATGCACGTGTATGTCCCCGAGGGAGCAGGCGAACGGCTGGAGGAGGACGCCCGACTAAAGCTCTACCTGACGGAGCCCAAAAGCCTGAGTCAGATCCTTCCGTTCCTCCATAACCTCGGACTCGAGGTGCTGGATGAACGCCCCTTCGAGGTTGAGCGCTCCGACGGCAAGGAATTCTTCCTGTATGACCTGGGCCTGAAGTACCCGGCGGGCATTGATCCTGTTCGCACCGGCCGGCTGCTCGAGGAATCGTTCGCCGCAGCTGTGGCTGGGTCTTCCGAGTCTGACCCGTTCGACCGGCTGGTCCTTCGCGAAAACCTCCACTGGCGCCAGGTGGTGATCCTGCGCAGCTATGCCAAGTACATGCGGCAGATGGGAAACACCAACTCCTACGGTTTTGTCGCGGACACTCTGCTCGCCAACGCAGCGGTCAGCCGCGCACTGGTGATGCTCTTCGAAGCCCGGTTCGACCCCGACCTCAGCGAAGCCGAACGGGAGTCACTCACCGACAGTGCGCGGGCCACCCTGGAGTCCGGGCTGGAACAGGTTCCCACGCTCGACGCCGACCGGGTCCTGCGCACCTTCGGAAACCTGATCGGCGCAACCCTGAGAACCAATTACTTCCAGGACAAGCGCCACGTCAGTTTCAAGTTCGACACCTCGGCCATCGACGGGGCGCCCCATCCGCGGCCCAAGTTCGAAATCTGGGTGTACTCACCGCAGGTCGAAGGTGTCCATCTGCGGTTCGGCAAGGTCGCCCGCGGAGGGTTGCGCTGGTCTGACCGTCGCGAGGATTTCCGGACCGAGGTGCTCGGTCTGGTGAAGGCGCAGACGGTCAAGAACGCGGTGATCGTTCCGACTGGCGCCAAGGGTGGTTTCTTCGCGAAGCAGCTTCCCAATCCTGCGGTGGATCGTGCTGCCTGGCTGGCTGAAGGACAGGCAAGCTACCGCACTTTCATCCGGGCATTGCTCGATATCACCGATAACCTGGTGACAGGCGACGACGGCGAAACCGTCGTCCCTCCGCCCCGCGTGGTGAGGCATGACAGCGACGACAGCTACCTGGTGGTGGCAGCTGATAAGGGCACAGCCGCGTTCTCCGATATCGCCAACGAGCTATCGGCCGAATATGGTTTCTGGTTAGGGGACGCCTTCGCCTCAGGCGGGTCGGTCGGCTACGACCACAAGCAGATGGGCATCACGGCCCGCGGCGCGTGGGAATCGGTGAAACGGCACTTCAGCGAGTTCGGCGTCGACACCCAGGCCGAAGAGTTTACGGTGGTGGGCGTCGGCGACATGAGCGGTGACGTCTTCGGTAATGGCATGCTGCTGTCCGAGCACATTCGGCTCGTTGCGGCGTTTGACCACCGGCACATCTTCCTCGACCCGACCCCAGACGCGGCAGCATCATTCGCCGAGCGGAGTCGGCTGTTTGACCTCCCACGGTCAAGCTGGGAGGACTACGACGCGGCACTGATCAGCGAGGGCGGTGGGATCTACCCACGGCAATCCAAGACTGTGCCCATCTCGGCCCAGGTCCGTGCGGCTCTTGGGCTGGACGAGTCAGTGACCACGCTGAGCCCGCCAGAGCTGCTCCGTGCCATCCTCTGTGCGCCGGTGGATCTCCTGTACAACGGCGGCATTGGCACATACGTCAAGGCATCCAGCGAAACCCATGCAGAAGTCGGGGACAAGGCTAACGACGCGATCCGCGTCAATGGCAACCAGTTGCGTGCCCGGGTTGTGGGTGAGGGCGGAAACCTTGGGATGACCCAGTTGGGGCGCATCGAGGCTGCACTGGCTGGTGTGGTGCTCAACACCGACGCGATCGATAACTCGGCAGGCGTCGATTGCTCGGACCATGAAGTCAACATCAAGATCTTCGTTGACCGGATGGTCCGGACTGGTGCGCTACCCGCGGCGGAACGCGCTGAATTCCTGCACTCGATGACTGACGAGGTAGGACGGCTGGTCCTGAAAGACAACATCGACCAGAACGTTCTGCTCCTGAACGATCGGCAGCGTGTTCTGGAATGGAGCCCCAGCTTTGAACGCCTCATGGATTGGCTGGAGACGAACGCGGACCTGAACCGGGAACTTGAAGCGCTGCCCACCACGCAGGAACTGCGGACTCGCGTGGAGAGCGGACAGGGGCTTACCTCACCCGAGCTGTCGGTGCTGGCAGCCTACGTCAAGATTGAACTGACCAAGGCCCTCACCAATAGCGATCTGGCCGACGACCCGTGGTTCGGCAGCACTCTGAGGGAGTACTTCCCCAAACAGCTGGCAGAGCGCTTCGACAGCCAGCTCGATACTCACCCGCTGCGGCGCGAGATTATCTCGACGGTGATCGCCAACGACATGATCAACCTGGGCGGTATCACGTTCGCTTTCCGGGTGATGGAGGAGACCTCGGTGTCGGGGCCGGTGATTGCCCGGGCGTTCGTTGCGCTGCGCGAAATCTACGACCTCGATGCTTTGGTGGACGCGCTGGGCGAACTTCCGGCGAGTTTCCCGACCGAACGATGGTCAGCCGTGCATCTGGACATGCGTCGGCTACTCGACCGGGCCGTCAGGTGGTTCGTCAACAATGTCGGGCAGGGCACGTCAGTGGCCGACGACATCGAGACATTCAAGCCGCTGATGGACCCGCTGCGCACCCATCTTGTCGACTACGTGCGTGGGAGGGACAAGGAGCGGGTCAACGAGTGGTTTGCCCGCGCAGAAGAGTGGGGTTTGCCGGACGATATTGCCCGGCACTGGGCCGAACAGTTCGAGTCTTTCGGTCTGCTCGATGTCGCCCTGATCACCCAGCAAATCGACGAACCAGTCGAACGCATTGCCCAGGTCTACTACGCCGTCTACGACAGGTTTGCTGTCGACAACCTGTTGGAGCGGATTACCACCCTTCCGCGCAGGGACAGGTGGCAGGCACTGGCCAGGGCAGCATTACGGGACGATCTGTACTCGGCGATTGCCGATATGACCGTCTCGGTGATGAAGGCTTCGTCGACCATGGAGGGGGCAGAAGCAGGGGATCGGCTCGTCGCCTGGGAACAGCAGAACGCCGAAATGCTTGAGCGCGCCCGACACATGTTCGCCGAGATCAACCGCCTCGAACGCGACGACATGGCGTCGCTGTCGGTTGCGCTCCGGTTGCTCCGGTCGATCGTCCGACGGTAGGGCCGGAAAGCTCGTGGCAATATTCACTGATCCGATCCGTGAGTACGCGCATTTCGGACCAGGCGATGCGGAATGGTTGCATCTTCTGGTCGGGGATTGGCAGATGGTGGCTGATCTCGCCTTCGCCGACCTTGCGCTCTGGTTTCCCCTGGACGACGGTGGGTACGTAGCGTTGGCCCATGTAAGGCCGTCCACCTCCCACACCGTCTTTCACACGGACTTCGTGGGGGAGCGGATCCGGGCCGATCTGCTTCCGCTGGTCGACAAAGCGTGGATGAGCCAAAAGATGGAACGGTCCGGGGATACGAACTGGACCACCGAAATGGCTATGCGGGTCGAAGCGGTACCGATGGTGCGGAACGGTCGGACCCTCGCGGTGGTCACCACACATATGGACCTCTCCAGTTCCCGAATGCCGTCGCGGCTTGAACTGACTTACCGCCAATGCGCTCACGATCTCCTCCGGATGGGCACGCTCGGGCTGTGGCCGGATTTCGCAACCCCCACCGGTTCCCGGCGCGGGGCCCCACGCGTTGGCGATGGTTTGATTCGGCTGGACGTCGAAGGAGTTATTCAGTATGCGAGCCCTAACGGCGTCTCGGCATTCAGGAGGCTCGGCGATGTTGAGACACTGGAAGGCAGGTCTTTAGCGGAGATAGTCACCTCGCTGCTCACCGACCGGCGTATGGTCGATGAAACCCTCCCGCTGGTGGTTACTGGCAGGATGCCCTGGCGGACGGAAATCGAATCACGTGGTGTGAGCCTGTCGCTGCGGGCCATTCCCCTGCGCGACGAGAAGGACCGGTTCGGCGCTTTGGTGCTGTGTCGGGATGTCTCTGAGCTGCGCCGCAGGGAGATGGAGCTGGTTTCCAAAGACGCCACCATCCGGGAAATCCACCACCGGGTGAAGAACAACCTGCAGACCGTTGCCGCATTGCTGCGGATGCAATCCCGGCGCATGGTGAGCGACGAAGCCAAGCAGGGGCTGGAGCAGGCGATGCGCCGGGTAGGGACTATCGCCCTGGTGCACGAGACCCTTTCGCAGGGACTATCCCAGAGCGTCGACTTCGACGAGCTCATCGCACGGCAATTCCGGCTGTCGGCTGAAGTAGCGTCCCCCGCCCACGTAGTGCGTACCGAACGCGCCGGGTCATTCGGCGAACTGCCCAGTGATTTCGCCACGCCGTTGGCCCTGGTGATCAATGAACTGGTCACCAATGCGGTGGAGCATGGGCTCGCGGAACGAACCGGTACGGTGTGGCTTCTCGCCAATCGACGGACCGGCAGCGACGGCGACGAAATCCTGAACGTCACGGTCGCCGACGACGGGATCGGCCTGCCCTACGAAAACCACAAGGAGGGCCTTGGCCTTCAAATCGTCAGGACCTTGGTCACCAGCGAGTTGGATGGCACCATCGAGTGGGCGCCACGGGAGGGCGGCGGGACAGCCGTGTCTATTGAGCTGGGATTGCATGACAACCGCTCATGACAGCAGTCGCTCATAGCAGCAGTCAGTCCATCACAGCGGTGATTCTCCACAGCGGTGATTTTCCACAGCGGTGATTTTCCACAGCATTAGGTAACAGGAACGGATCGCCACCCCCGGGGG
>NZ_ASZW01000178.1:0-3386 GCF_000468215.1 Arthrobacter sp. CAL618
CCGCTGGCTGGGGAGGTCTACTTGGCTGGAGCTACGAACGCTGCATCAAGGTTGATGGTGACTTTGTCGCCGACCAGAACGCCGCCGGCTTCGAGGGCGGCATTCCAGGTCAGGCCAAAGTCCTTGCGGGAAATGACGGTCTGACCGGAGAACCCGGCGCGGGTTGCGCCGAAGGGGTCAACTGCCACCCCGTTGAATTCGGTTTCGAAGACCACCGGGAGGGTTACGTCGCGGATCGTCAGGTTGCCTGAGAGCTGGTAGGTCTCGCCGGAACCTTCGATGGAGGTCGACTCGAAAATCATTTCGGGAAAACGCTCGACGTCGAAAAAGTCCTCGCCGCGGACGTGGCCGTCGCGGTTGGCGTCGTTGGAGTTGAAGGAAGCAGTCTTGATGGTCGCGGTGACCTTGGAGTCACTGAGTGAGGACCCGACATGAAGTGCTGCGTCGACGGTGTCGAAGTTGCCGCGTACCTTGCTGATGCCAGCGTGGCGCACGGTGAAGCCGACCTCGCTGTGTGAGCCGTCGAGGGTCCAGGTGCCGTTGTTCAGTCCTGTAGGAATTGCCATGGTGGATCTCCTGATGATGGTGCGGTCTGGGTTATGGGTAGGTGGCAGCCGGAAGGCCGTCACCTATAATAAACATGCATTTGCATCGATTATTCCCGAAGTTAGTTAAATGTTCAAACGAATCTGCGCCGGATCGGCTTCGGCGGATTTAACTGACCGACCGAACTCTGAGAAACTGGACCTATGTCCCTAGCTACCGTCCACCTCGTCCGTCATGGCGAGGTCCATAATCCAGAGCGTGTACTTTACGGACGACTCCCGAATTTTCACCTCTCGGAGCTGGGCCAAAAGATGGCTCAGCGGGTTGCAGGTCACTTTGCGGCCCGGGTTGCCGGCGGGGCGAGCGTTGTCCGGTTGGTAGTGTCCCCACTGACCCGGGCGCAGGAAACTGCCGCTCCGATTGCCGAACGGCTCGGCCTTGAAATTGTGACGGACGACAGGGTTATTGAGGCCTACAGCCGATTTGAGGGCATGTCCCAGGTGGCCCAGCAGTTGCGGAACCCCCGGCACTGGCCGTTGCTGGCCAACCCATTCCGGCCATCCTGGGGTGAGCCGTACAGCCAGCAGGTAGAGCGCATGATGGCCGCAGTGGGTGATGCCCGGCGGGCCGCCGTCGCGCTCGCTGAAGCAAATGGGTCGGCGGGTCCAGCCGAAGTAATCCTGGTGGGCCACCAACTGCCCATCTGGGTGTCCCGCCTTGCCGCGGAGAACCGGCGGCTATGGCACGATCCCCGAGATCGCGAGTGCACCTTGAGCTCGATCACGTCCCTGGACTTCGACGGCGGGCGCCTGATTGGGGTGCGCTATGAAGAGCCAAGCGCGGACCTCCTGCCCGGTGCGGCAAACCTGCCGGGAGCATAATAGTATTACTACACGTTGTAGAACTGTGGAAGAAGCTGTGAAAAACTCTGACCGATCCGCCCGGCGCCCCAAAAGGCTCGGGACAGCACTGGCTATTGGGCTGTCCGCCGCGATTGCCCTTTCGGCGTGTGCCGCTGACGATCCGTTGGCTCAGCAGGCGGCCGTGGGTGACAACAAGAACTACATTGCCGGTGACGGCTCGGTCACCGAGTACGCCGTGGGCGACCGGGGTGAACCTGTCACGCTTACCGGCACGAAATACGATGGCACCGTCGTCGACTCGGCGGACTGGGTGGGGGATGTGACGGTGGTGAACTTCTGGTACGCGGCCTGTGCGCCTTGCCGCGAGGAAGCACCGGACCTGGTGGCGCTGCACGACGAGTACCAGTCGGCGGGGGCCCGGTTCTACGGGGTCAACATCCGGGATACGGAGAAGACCGCCGAGGCTTTTGAACGGAGCTTCGAGATTCCCTACCCGAGTCTCGATGATCAGGACGGCGGGGTGCTGCTGGCGATGACCAGCTATGTTCCCCCTCAGGCAGTGCCCACCACGCTGGTGATCGACAAGGAAGGTCGAGTGTCAGCGCGGATTCTCGGGCTCGCCGACAAGACCACGCTCGGGGCTCTCATCGAAACAGCACTGGCCGAGTAACTGACAGTGAATCTTCCCCTCCACCTGAGTGCCGTCGTCGGCGGCTCCCTTCCGCTTGCCCCCAGCAACGCCTTCGCCGATACGGTGCTGAACGGCTCAATGCTGCTTGCCCTGCCGGTTGCACTCCTTGCCGGTCTGGTGTCCTTCGCATCGCCCTGTGTCCTCCCGCTGGTGCCCGGCTACCTGGGCTATGTCACGGGACTGACCGGTGTCGACCTTGAGCAGCAGAAGCGCGGCCGGATGCTGACCGGGATCGCCCTGTTTGTGTTCGGGTTTTCGGTGGTCTTCATGGCGTACGGTGCCCTGTTTGGCCAGCTGGGAGCCTGGATGGTTGGTTCCGAAAGCTGGCTTATCCCTGTCATGGGACTGGTGGTGGTGCTGATGGGACTCATCTTCATGGGTGGATTCTCCTGGTTCCAAACCGAAAAGAAGTTGCAGACCAGGGTGCCTACCGGGCTGTGGGGGGCGCCGCTGCTCGGCCTGACGTTCGGGTTGGGTTGGGCCCCGTGCATCGGCCCCACCCTCTCTGCTGTGCAGTTGCTCGCGTTCTCCAACGATGACGCCAGCGCGGCGAAGGGCGCAGCACTGACCTTCGTGTATTGCCTGGGTCTGGGCCTTCCCTTCCTGCTGATTGCTCTCGGCGTGCGACGTGGAATGGGAGCGATGGCCTTCTTCAGGAAACACCGGCTGTCCCTGCAACGGTTCGGCGGCGGGATGCTGGTGGTCGTCGGCTTGCTCATGGCTACCGGGGTCTGGACCCTGTGGATCAATGAACTGCAGAACTGGCTCGGCGGGGTGACCCTCCCCATCTAATGGCAACTGATCCCAACGAAAGGGGGCAGACAATGACCCCCGACACTCCCGAAGGCGGAAAGCCCGACGTCGCGCTGCCAGCGCTCGGCTTCCGCGGCAGCCTCCGCTGGGGCTGGACCCAACTGACCAGCATGCGCACAGCCCTGTTCCTGCTGCTCCTGCTTGCTGTAGCCGCCGTGCCGGGGTCCCTGTTCCCGCAGCGCCCGGCAAACCCCGCAGTAGTCACCCAGTACATCCAGGACAACCCCGACACCGGGCCGATCCTTGACTGGTTCCAGCTGTTCGACGTCTACTCCTCGGTCTGGTTCTCGGCCATTTATCTGCTGCTGTTCATTTCCCTGATCGGCTGTGTCATCCCGCGCACGCTGGTTCATGGCCGCGCGATGAGGTCGAAGCCGCCCCGGACGCCCCGGAAACTATCCCGGATGCCGATCTACGGCACCATCGTGCTGCCCGCCGGAGCGCAAGCCCATGGCTCCCGGCTCACCGCGGCG
>NZ_ASZW01000179.1:0-2348 GCF_000468215.1 Arthrobacter sp. CAL618
GCCGCCGACGCCGCAGCCTTGCTGAAGAAGCGCGGTTACCGGGTGGACCTCCGGGACACAGAATCGGCTCAGCCCTCGGTTGGAGCCGAACGCGGCTTCCTCAAGGAGGTCGGCAACCTCGTCTTCCACTTCTCCCTTATCGGTGTTCTGGTGTCAGTCGCCGTCGGCGGCCTGTTTGGCTACAGCGGGCAGAAAATCATCGTTGAAGGTGACAGCTTCGTGAATACCCTGGTTGGTTACGACGCGTTCACCCCCGGGGCCAATTTCAGCGCCGGCCAGCTTGAACCGTATTCGCTGCGACTGGACAATTTCGACGTCCAGTTCGACCGGCAGGAAACTCACTACGGCCAGCCGCTCGACTTCACCGCCAACGTCACCACCAAGGATGGGCCGGAGGCCGACGAGGTCGAGCAGGTCCTGAAGGTCAACTCGCCCCTGAAGATCGGCGGCACGGGTGTCTACCTGGTCGGTAACGGGTACGCGCCGATAGTGACGGTCCGTGACGGCAACGGAGACATTGCCATGCAGGGCCCGGTTGTCACCATCCCGCAGGATGGGCTCTTCACCTCCCTCATAGTGATCAAGGCTCCCGACGCCGCCCCGGACCAGTTGGGGTTTGTCGGCTTCTTCCTCCCCACCGCTTTTGTCGGCGAGGACGGCGTCGCCTTCTCCCGCGACCCGGATCCGTTCAACCCCCAGCTCAACCTCAACTCCTACTACGGCGATCTTGGCCTCGACGACGGCGAACCGCGCAGCGTTTACGTGCTCGACACCGAGGACCTGACGGAGCTCAACAGCCGTACCAGCGACGAAGGCGGAATCGTCCTCGGCGCCGGCCAGACTTATGACCTGCCGGATGGCAGGGGGTCCGTCTCCTTTGACGGCCTGGACCGCTACATTGCGGTCGACATCCGCCACGATCCGGGCCAGCTGGGAGCCTTGGTTTTCTCCTCCCTGGCACTTGCGGGTCTAAGCGCGTCACTGTTCATCGGACGCCGCCGGGTCTGGGTGCGCACCGGCACCCACGAGGACGGTCGCACCATGGTCGAGTACGGGCTGCTGGCCCGCGGCGAAGACCACCGCCTGACCGGCGAGGGCGCCGCAATCGAAAAAGCGCTCCGCGCGCAGTGGCTGGTGGATGAGCTGACCAAGGAGCAAGATGGATTCACCAAGCCATCAGGCAATGGCGAAACCACCACTTACGCGTCAGACAGTACGGCCACCGAACACGCATCACACCAGGTAGGAAACGGTAAGGACAGCTAATGCAAACAATCAACCAGGCTCTGGGTGAGTTCAGCGAGCGTTTCATGCTGCTCGCGGCCCTGACCTACACGGTCGCTTTCATTGTCTTCACGCTTGACCTGGTGAAGAGCAGCAAGCGAATCCGGGCGGTCGAGGAAAACCTCGCCGCTGCGCAGGAAGCTGACCAGATGGCGCTGGTGGGCGCAGACCGGAGCAGCCGCCCAGGCGTCCGTGCCGGTTCAGCTGGCGTTGCCGGTGACGCCACCGCCGATGACACTATGGACTACGCGGGTCGACGGAAACTCGCGAGAATCGCCGTCGTGCTGACGGTGATTGCGGCACTGATCCACGCCGCCGGTGTCATCTCACGGGGCCTTGCGACGAACCGGGTGCCCTGGGGCAACATGTACGAGTTCTGCACCACCGGAGCGCTCGTCGTAGTGGTGGTCTTCCTGCTGGTCCTGATCCGTAAGGACCTCCGTTTCCTCGGGACCTTCGTCGTCGGCCTCACCCTGGTGATGCTGTGCGCGGCGACGATCGGTTTCTTCACACCGGCAGGCAACGTGGTTCCCGCCCTGCAGAGCTACTGGCTCGTCATCCACGTATCGGTCGCGGTGGTGTCTTCTGCACTGTTCACCCTGACGTTCGCCATGTCGGTGTTGCAGCTTATTCAGACCAGCCGGATCCGCAGGCTCGCCGCCGGGGGTACCGACCGCGCCCCGTTCATGCGCCTAGTCCCGTCGGCGCTCAGCCTGGAGAACCTGTCCTACCGTATCAACGCCGTCGCCTTCGTGATGTGGACCTTCACCCTGATGGCCGGCGCAATCTGGGCGGAAGAGGCCTGGGGCCGGTACTGGGGCTGGGATGTCAAGGAAGTGTGGACCTTCGTCATCTGGGTGGTATTCGCGGGCTATCTGCACGCACGGGCCACCCGCGGCTGGACCGGAACCCGCGCAGCCTGGCTCTGCATCATCGGGTACCTGTGCATCGTCTTCAACTTCACGATCGTGAACATCTACTTCTCGGGCCTGCACAGCTACGCCTAGACCGGGTCCGCAAGGTCGCAACCAGACAAAAAGTGCAGCTACGCCCACGGCGTGGCT
>NZ_ASZW01000180.1:0-3337 GCF_000468215.1 Arthrobacter sp. CAL618
GCTCCTTTTTGCTGGGCTCAGTTTTGCCGGGTCTAATGCTCGGCTGTCTTGATCTGGCTGATCCGGTCCAGGATGCTTGTCTTCAGAGTAGTGGGAGCTACCTCGGTGCAGGATCGCTTGACCACCGAGCGAATGACGCACTCGAGGTCGTGCTCCTCGGCACACTCGGGGCAATCCTCGAGATGGTTCTTGATCTCCACCAGGTCGTCGTGGGACAACGCCCCGTCCAGATAGTCGTACAGGCGCTCGATTCGGGAATCGGCGCAGTCGCCAAGGCTCTGACAGTCGCTCATTTGCCACCCTCCTGTGTCTTCGCCGTGCCGCTACCCGCTACAGCCTTCGCGGCGCCAAGGCCCCGATCGTGAGCATATTCGGCGAGCAGTTCACGCAACAGCTTGCGCCCCCGGTGCAGCCGCGACATTACGGTGCCGATCGGGGTGTTCATGATCTCGGAAATTTCTTTGTAGGCGTACCCCTCCACATCGGAGAAGTAGACGGCCAGCCGGAATTCCTCCGGAATGGCCTGCAGCGCCTGCTTCACATCTGAATCAGGAAGATGATCCAGTGCCTCTACCTCGGCCGACCGGAGGCCGGCNNNNTGTGTTCCGCCGCTTTGGCGAGCTGCCAATCCTCGATCGTGTCCGAATGGGACTGCAACGGCTCGCGCTGCCGCTTGCGGTACAGGTTGATATAGGTGTTCGTGAGAATGCGGTATAGCCAGGCCTTCAGATTGGTGCCCGGTTTGTACTGATGGAACGCCGAGAAAGCTTTGGTGTAGGCCTCCTGCACCAGGTCTTCAGCATCGGCCGGGTTCCGTGCCATCCTCATGGCAGCCGAATATAGCTGATCCACATACTGCATGGCGTCCCGTTCGAAGCGGATCTTCCGATCTGCATCCGATTCCGTTGACACATCCAGTTGATCGTCTTCGGCTGGGGCACTACCCGCCGCGGCTGTTGTATTCATTGAGGAAAAGTCTACGCGCCCACGCCCTGGGGGACGCACTGGCGCCACCGTCAGCTGGAAATCGGGCGTCTCACTGACTGTTGCGGCGATCGCCGTCATCATCCGCCTCTCATTAGTTCGGTTGGTTGTCTACTGCTCATAACCGACGGCGCTGGTTGGTTATTCCACTGCTGCATGTCAACCGGCCCCAACCGGACACCCCGGGATGGGCTCGCCAGAGATACCCGTGTCGCCTTACCAATTTAAAAGTGCAAAACTAGGACTCAAGTGCCCGATCAGTCAATAGCCAGGAGGCAATCATGACCCTTGTTCGCGTAGTAGCCCGCCCAATGCTTGCAAGTTCGTTCGTGGTGGCCGGGATCGACCGGCTGCGTAACGCCGAAGCCGCCGGCGCACAGCTTCGCCCCACCCTCGACCGGCTCAACAAAGCGGTACCCTCGGCGGCATCGGTCACCGCCAACGAGAAAGTCGTTGCCCAGGCCCTCGGCGCCGCTCAGGTAGGCGCCGCAGCCCTACTCGGCATCGGACGTTTCTCGCGGGTCGCCGCACTGGTGCTGGTCGGCACGGCGGGGCTCAACACCCTAGTCGATTTCAAGTCCGCGGATTCCTCGACGGCCGAGGCACGCAAGAACCGGCGCAACCAGCTCCTGAAGAACGTCTCGCTGATCGGTGCAGTTCTGTTGGCATCGGTGGACACCAATGGCCGCCCGGGCCTCGCGTGGCGTGCCGAGCACTTCGCGTCCGACGCAAAGCGCAACGCCAAGGCCCTTGGGAACGACACCCGCAAGAACGCCAAGACCATTGCCAAAGACACTGAGAAGCAGCTGAAGAAGGCCAACAAGTCGGTCCGCAAGACTGCATCCGAGCTGGTGGGTTAGCAGGTCAATGACCCCCGTGGAACTGTCGCATTGGCCAGCACCCTACGCAACCTCGTCCGTCAATGCGACAGTTCAGGTGCCCGGCTCCAAGTCGCTCACCAACCGTTTCCTGATCCTCGCGGCCCTCGCTGACGGGCAATCGAGGTTACGGGCCCCACTGATCTCCCGGGATTCCATCCTGATGGTGGAAGCTCTTCGGGCCCTTGGCGCCGAGGTGACCGAAATTGCCGGCGACGGCGCATTCGGTCCCGATCTGCTGGTGACGCCCATAGACCTCTCAGTAGGCGGTGACGCCGCCATCGACTGCGGCCTTGCCGGCACCGTGATGAGGTTTGTGCCTCCGCTCGCAGCCCTGCGGCAGGGAACTACTTCCTTCGACGGTGATCCTCACGCCCGCCAACGCCCCATGGGCGCCGTCATCTCCGCACTCCGCGGGCTCGGGGTGGACGTGGATGACGACGACGACGGGCTGTTGCCATTCACCCTCACCGGTACGGGCTCCGTCCCCGGCGGCAGACTAGTCGTCGACGCCAGTGCCTCCTCCCAGTTCGTCTCGGCGCTCCTCCTGGTCGGCGCACGCTTCACTGATGGGCTCCAGCTGGAACACGTCGGCCCACCCGTGCCCAGCCTCGACCACATCGCCATGACCGTCGACGTCCTACGGGGGGTCGGCGTCGATGTCGACGATTCAGTACCCAACCAGTGGCGAGTATCCTCCGGGCGGATCAGCGCCTTTGACCTACGGATTGAACAGGACCTCTCCAACGCAGGACCATTCCTCGCCGCAGCCCTGGTAACAGCCGGCACCGTACACATCCCGAATTGGCCCGCCGGCACTTCACAGGTTGGCGACCAGTGGCGTCAGATCCTCACGCAGCTCGGAGCCGACGTCACCCTCGCCCGGGGAACATTGACCGTCACCGGCGGCCCGACCATCCGCGGCGCCAACCTCGCAGACACCAGCGAACTTGCGCCGACCGTGGCGGCGCTGTGCGCCCTGGCTGATACCCCCTCAGTCCTCACCGGAATCGCCCACCTGCGCGGCCACGAGACGGACCGGCTGAAAGCCCTCGCCACCGAGATCAACCGGCTTGGCGGTGACGTCACCGAAACCGCTGATGGGCTGTCCATCAAACCAGCCCCCCTGCACGGCGGCGTGTTCAGGACCTACGAGGATCATCGGATGGCGACAGCGGGCGCCATCATCGGCCTGGCCGTCCCTGGGGTGGAGGTCGAGAACATCGGCACCACCGCCAAAACCATGCCCCAGTTCCCCCAGCTCTGGGCTGACCTCGCCGCTACCGGAAATCCAGCTGACGCCGGGTCCGGTCTCTGACGTGGCAACCGGAGGAAACCGCGGCGGGGCTCGGTCCTGGGACGAATCCGATATCAGGGTGCGGCCCAACAAGAAGGGCACCCGGCCCCGCACCAAAGACCGGCCAGCCTATGACGATGCAGTCACCGGGCGGATTGTCACAGTGGACCGCGGACGG
>NZ_ASZW01000181.1:0-3273 GCF_000468215.1 Arthrobacter sp. CAL618
CTGGCACGGCTGGTCCGTGTTCAGGAGCGCCGGACTTTGCTGCGTCGGAGCGCCGATGACACCGATCCGGTGGAGCGCGCCGTCGTCGCCAATGCGGACCAGCTGGTGATCGTGGTGGCCGCTGCGAACCCTGAACCTCGCACCGGTTTCATCGATCGCGCTCTGGTGGCAGCCTACGACGCCGGCATCCAGCCCATCCTCTGCGTCACCAAGGCAGACCTGAAAGACCCCACCGAGTTGCTCGACAACTACCGGCACCTCGATCTTCCGGTCATCATCAGCCGAACAGCCACCGCCGATGAAGGAGTGGAGAGCACCTCGGACGACGGCCTGTCCGCCCGGCTCCTCGGTGACGCCGTCAACCAGTTGCGGTCCCATCTCGATGGGAAAGTCAGCGTGCTGCTGGGACACTCGGGCGTGGGTAAATCGACTATGGTCAACGCGCTCACCGGATCCAACCGGGCAACCGGCGGAGTGAACGCGGTGACAGGCAGGGGAAGGCACACGTCGTCGTCGGCGGTTGCCTTGAAAGCCGGAGATTCCCTGCCGGGGACCTGGATTATCGACACCCCGGGTATCCGCTCGTTCGGTCTGGCCCATGTTGACCCGGATCGAATTCTTCAGGCCTTCCCCGACCTTGAACCAGGTACAGCTGAATGCGCCAGAGGATGCCGCCATGACCGGCTAGCGGTGAAGTGCGGCCTGGACCCGTGGGTGAGCGAGGGGCGGGCAGGCGTTTCGGGCCCAGTCCGGCTGGCCTCCCTACGGCGGCTGCTCGGCTCCAGCGTCCCCGAGCCCAAGGGAAATACGCAAGAAGCTAAAGAGCTCGGCGAACAGTAGACCTGATAGGCTTAAAGCAGTTGTGGTGTTAAGCACTAATTTTCGCCTCAACGAGAACCCCGAAGCACGGGGGGATTCTCACACACAAGGAATATGAAAAAAATGGCAACAGGTACAGTCAAATGGTTCAACGCTGAAAAGGGCTTTGGATTCATTGCTCCTGATGACGGCGGCGCGGATGTATTCGCCCACTTCTCAGCAATCAACTCCAGCGGATTCCGCGCCCTCGAAGAGAACCAGAAGGTCAACTTCGAGACCACGCAGGGCCCCAAGGGACCGCAGGCCGAGAACATCACCGTTATCTAATAACCCAGATACGTAGCCCGTCCCACTGGACGGCTCCCCACAGGACACCGAAGCGGNCCGCCGCCGGTGTCCTGTGGCGTTTAAGGTGCCTCCTGCCCACCGTGTCCGGGTAATCGATGGGCAGCTACGGAACTCTCCACCGAACCGGGCCATACAGTGGGCAAGCGAGTGGGCAAGCGAGCAAACTCCGGAAAACCTGGACCTGGTGATGGCCCGTTGGTGCAGGGCTGGTGCCACGGGGCCGGGCACATCCCGCACTATCGCGGGGTTAGGCGATAGGTTGAAGGTATGAACCACCGCCAAAGCTATAACGATGATCTGCGCCTTGCCCACGTCATGGCCGATTCTGTAGACGACCAGACCATGTCGCGATTCAAGGCCCAGGACCTGGTGGTGGAGACCAAGCCAGACCTGACCCCGGTAACCGATGCCGATAAGGCTGCCGAGGAGTCGATTCGTGGCCAGCTCTCCCGCGCCCGCCCCCGTGACGCGGTGCTCGGCGAAGAGTTCGGAAGCAGTGGTGCCGGCTCGCGTCGCTGGATCATCGATCCCATCGACGGCACCAAGAGTTTTGTGCGGGGCGTCCCGGTCTGGGCCACCCTGATCGCGCTGATTGACGAGGGGCAACCGGTGGTCGGGTTGGTCAGCGCTCCGGCTCTGGGCAAACGCTGGTGGGCCGCCACCGGGACCGGCGCCTACATGGGCAAGTCCCTCGCGGCGGCAAGCCGGCTCAAGGTATCCAACGTGTCCCGGCTCGAGGATGCCTCGATGTCTTATTCCAGCCTCTCGGGCTGGAAGGAACGCGGGAACCTGCCGGAATTCCTGACGCTGACCGACTCGGTGTGGCGCAGCAGGGCCTACGGCGACTTCTGGTCCTACTGTCTGGTTGCGGAGGGCGCAGTCGACATCGCCTGCGAGCCCGAGTTGAACCTGTATGACATGGCGGCCCTGGTGCCGATCATCACCGAGGCCGGCGGGCGCTTCACCTCGCTGGAAGGCACCGACGGACCGTTTGGCGGGAATGCTTTGGCCACCAACAGCACCCTCCACAATGACGTGCTGCAGATCCTCAACCCTGATGTTGATGACTTGCTTTAAGAAGCCGTAATAAAAAGCCTGGGGCGCCTGCCGTGCCCTAGGCTTTTTCTATTGGTCACGAGTGTCAGCGCTAAACCCCGGTTTGCTGGCCGGCAACCCTCCTCTTCGCGGCGGGGTGCCCCGGGTGACGACCAGGCCGTCCCTGACTGGGATGGCAAGCGCGGACACCCTGCTGCGGGGTCCACCACCGTTGGAGATCCAGCATGACTATTGCAACCATCGAGCCGTTCCACCATTCCACCTCAACCGTGAATCAGTTGGCGAAGGTGGTGGGAGATGACCTGTTGGTGCCGCTGCTTGGGGGCAGCGAGGTACGCTACGTCAATCTCGACTACGCCGCGTCCGCTCCGGCGCTGGTCGAGGTCCTCGACTTCGTCAATACGGTTATCCCCTTCTACGCCAGCGTCCACCGCGGCGCCGGCTACACCTCCCAGGTTTCCACCTCACTGTACGAAAATGCCAGGACAACAGTCCGGCGTTTTGTGGGTGGACGCAGCGACGACTTAGTGATCTTTACCCGCAACACCACCGACTCGCTGAACCTACTGGCCGGCTGTGTGCCCTCCACAGGGGAGGTGTTGTACCTGGATGTTGAACATCATGCCAACCTGTTGCCCTGGCAGCAGCTCCCCCACCGAAGCCTCACGGCCGGCGTGACGCTCGCCGACACCCTTGAGCGGGTCCGCGCCGAGCTATCCACGGGTGGGGTCAGTCTGCTGGCGGTCACCGGGGCATCCAATGTCACCGGCGAGCTTCTACCGATCAGCGAGTTGGCTGAATTGGCGCACGCCCACGGGGCGCGAATCGTGGTGGATGCCGCCCAGCTCGCACCCCATCGTCGGATCGACATCAGCCGCGATGGTATCGACTATGTGGCATTCTCGGGTCACAAGCTATACGCGCCGTTCGGTGCTGGCGTGCTCGTGGGCCGTCCGGACTGGCTGGACGCTGGCACCCCGTACCTGCCCGGCGGTGGAGCAGTGCGGAGGGTCAAAGTCGATTCAGTCTCCTGGGCCACCGGACCGGCCC
>NZ_ASZW01000182.1:0-11481 GCF_000468215.1 Arthrobacter sp. CAL618
GGCGCCGCTGCCCTCGCGCATGCTGTCGAGGTGCTCGCGTCGCTGGACGAGGATGCCTGGCTGACCCATGAACAGGCCCTCCGGTCTGCGTTGACTTCCGGACTCGAAACGCTACCGGGGGTCACAGTGCACCAGCTTTTCCCGGACAGTGCCGACCCCATCGGGGTGGTGAACTTTTCGGTGTCCGGTTACGACGCCGGACTTGTCGCCGCGTATTTGTCTGCCGAACACGGGGTGGGCCTCCGCGATGGCAAGTTCTGCGCTCATCCCCTACTCAAACGGCTCGGGCTGCCGTCGGGTTCGTTGCGGGCCAGCGTGGGTCTGGGATCCCAGCTCGCGGACGTCGAGCGGCTGCTGAGCGGCCTCCGGTCCCTCCTGGCCGATGGTCTCACCGCAGATTATGTAGTGGACGAGGAACGCTGGGTACCGGCCGCCGAGACACGAACCTTTCCGGTGTGGGCTCCCCACACTCCGGGGACGGCGGGCGCTGCGCCGTGCTCGAGGGACTAGCCTCAGCAGCTGGTGGGCCAGGAGGCGATTGACCGGTGCGGGATAGGCTTGGATCCCACCCATCGACAACAGGAGCGCACAGATGCCCCGCGGCGGCCCACGTCTGCACGACACCCGGCGAGTCCACCTCGCCGGCGGCTACCTGGACGGTGGTGCGCAGTACGACCGGGTCCGGCCCGGGTATCCCACCGACATTGTTGACTGGCTGATTCCCACCGGCGCGNCCGCCGCAGCCGACGTCGGCGCGGGCACCGGAATCTTCACCGCAGAACTCGTGAGGTGTGGGCTGAAGGTGACCGCCGTCGACCCCTCGGCGGACATGCTGGGGGTCCTTAGCACCAAGCTCCCCGCTGTGGTCGCTGTCGTCGGGACCGCCGAGGCCACCGGCCTGCCAGCTTCCTCGGTCAATCTGGTAACCATGGCGCAAGCCTGGCACTGGGTTGATCCGGTGGCAGCCACCACGGAGGCTGCACGGATCCTCACACCGGGAGGCCGCCTGGGACTGATCTGGAATCAGTTGGATGTTTCTTTGCCGTGGGTGCACCGGCTTAGCCGGATCATGCATGCCGGAGATGTCTACAAACCGGATCATCGGCCGGCGATTGGACGGGAGTTCGGGGCGCTTGAACAGCGATCGGCGCGGTGGGCGCAGCCGCTGGGCACCTCAGATATCGTCGACCTCGCCAAATCCAGAAGTTACTACCGTCGGGCGGGTCCAGAGATTCGGGCCAGGGTCGAGGCCAACCTCGACTGGTACCTCCACGAACATCTGGGATTCGCCGCCGATGCTCAGGTGGAGTTGCCGTACTTCACCCATTCCTGGCGGGCAGACCGCTTGTAAGAAGACCGGAACACTGTTGCTAAGGCATGCCAATGAGTTAGATTTAGGTATGCCGAAACTTTTCGTTCCGTTGGTTCTTCTTCTCGTACTGGCACTCACCGGCTGCGGTGCCAGCCCGGCCGTGCAGGCGAGGCCAGCCGACGACGATGACCGCCCGCTGGTGCTGACCACCTTCACTGTGCTCGCGGATCTGGCAGATCAGGTGGGCGGCGGGCACGTCAGGGTTGATTCCATCACCAAAATCGGCGCTGAAATCCACGGCTACGACCCGACGCCGTCGGACCTGGTCAACGCTCAGGACGCCGATCTGATTCTCGACAACGGTCTGGGCCTTGAGCGCTGGTTTGAACGCTTCCTGCTTTCGGTGGATGCCCCGCGCGCGGTCCTCTCCGACGGCGTCGAGCCGGTCGACATTCGCTCTGGCGCCTACAACGGACTGCCTAACCCCCATGCCTGGATGTCCCCCGCCGCTGCGCAGATCTACGTTGACAACATCGTGGTGGCCCTGACGGACCTGAGCCCACCGCATGCCAACGATTTTGAAGCCAACGGATCCCGTATCAAGGCCGAACTGCAGTCCATGCTTGACGAGCTACGCGCTGCCTTCGCCGACACCTCAACCCCTGCCCTGGTCACCTGTGAGGGGGCCTTCTCCTATCTGGCGCGGGACGCGGGACTCGACGAGTCATTCATCTGGCCGGTCAACTCTGACGCTGAGGGCACACCGCGGCAGATCAGAGAGGTGATCGGTTTTGTCCAAACCAACGAGGTCCCGACCGTCTTCTGCGAATCGACTGTCAATCCGTCGGCGCAGGAGCAGGTTGCGTTGGCCACGGGCGCGGAACTGGCCGGGCCGCTGTACGTCGACTCGCTGTCCGGTCCGCAAGGCCCGGTTCCCACCTTCCTCGACCTCCTCCGGTACGACATCAAAGTAATTACTGAAGGGCTGGCCCCATGACCTCATCCGTTCCACCGCAGGCCGTCACGCCGGGAACCGAGGCGGTTGCGGCCATCTCTGTCTCCGGCCTCACCGTCAGCTACAACGAGGTGCGGGCACTGAGCGACGTCGACCTCAATCTGGCGAAAGCGCGCATCTGCGGGCTGATCGGCGTCAACGGGTCAGGCAAGTCAACCCTGTTCAAATGCCTGATGGGGCTGGTCCAGCCGCAGTCCGGCGCCGTTGCGATTTTCGGCAAAGACCAGCGCACCGCCCGGCGTAGCAACCTCGTGGCCTATGTCCCCCAATCCGAGGACGTCGACTGGACCTTCCCCCTCTCGGTGGGCGACGTCGTCCTGATGGGCCGCTACGGCCGAATGCCGCCGTCCCGCCGCGCCAGCCGTGCGGACCGCGACGCGGTCGACGCCGCACTGGAGCGGGTCGGCCTGACCCAGCAACGCAACCGGCAGATCGGCGAATTGTCCGGCGGGCAGAAGAAGCGCGCCTTTGTTGCCCGCAGCATCGCCCAGGACGCGCAGCTACTGCTCCTCGATGAACCGTTCGCGGGAGTGGACAGGACCAGCGAAGCCACGCTGGTCAGTCTGCTCCAGGAACTCAGGGACGAGGGACGGACCGCTCTCATCTCCACCCACGACCTCGCCGGGATCCCCGAGCTCTGCGACGAAGCGGTACTGCTGCACAACCGGGTCCTCGCGCATGGGCCGCCCTCCGAGGTGCTGACCCATGAGTTGTTGGCTCTCGCGTTCGGGCCGCTACCCACGGCAGGTGGCGCCTCTCGTCCCCGACCCGCACCCGCACCCGCACCCGAAGAAAGTTAGACCACGCCATGGAAGTCCTCAATTTCCTCACCGAGCCGCTGCAATACGGCTTCCTGACCCGCGCCCTGATCGTCACTGTCTGCGCGGCGGTCGTCGCGTCGGTGCTGTCCTGCTGGCTCATCCTGATGGGCTGGTCGCTGATGGGCGACGCCGTTTCCCACGCGGTGCTGCCAGGCGTCGCCCTGGCCTACATCATCGGCATCCCCTTCTCCATCGGCGCCTTCGTGTTCGGGGCCGGGGCGGTTGCGCTGATCGGGCTGGTGAAGTCGACCACCAAGCTCAAGTCGGACACCGTCATTGGGGTGGTTTTCACCGGACTTTTCGCCTTGGGGCTCGCAATTGTGTCCCGTACTCCCTCCCAGGTTGACCTGATGCATATTCTGTTTGGGAACGTGCTGGGTGTAACCAACGGGGAACTGTGGCAGGTGGTCGTCCTTGGCGTGCTGACCCTCGCCATCGTCCTGTACAAACGCCGCGACCTCACACTCTTTGCCTTTGACCGCACGCATGCGCACGTGATCGGGCTGAATACCCGGGCGCTCTCCACCCTGCTGCTGGGTCTCCTGGCGCTGAGCGTCGTCGTCGGCCTGCAGGCGGTGGGAATCATCCTGGTGGTGGCCATGCTCATCACCCCCGGCGCCACAGCCTTCCTGCTGACCCGCAGCTTCGACCGGATGCTGATTATCGCCTCGAGCCTCACCGCGGCCGCGTCGGTCGCCGGCATCTACGCCAGCTATTACCTGGACATCTCGACCGGTGCTGCCGTGGTGCTGTCCCAGTCGCTGGTCTTCGTCCTGGTGTATCTCTTTGCCCGGCGAACCGGGGTCCTCTGGCAGGCGGCAAGCCGGCGTCGGTTGCGCCGCTACTCCTCACAGGAAAACCACACCCGGACTCGGAGAATCAACACCACTGGCGTCCCCACGAGAAGTGAGACCTGAGATGGCACAACGGACAGCTTCGGCGCTTAGCGCCGGGTCAACGAGCGTTCAGGACTATGTGAAGGTCATCTATACCTTCACTGAATGGCAGGATCGGCCAATAACCGCCTCGCAGCTTGCGGCCCGACTGTCGGTAGCCAATTCCTCGGCATCGGAAATGGTCCGCAAGCTGATGGATCTGGGCCTGGTGAGCCATGAGCCCTACAGCTCAGTCGAGCTGACCGCAGATGGGCTGCATCTGGCGTTGACGATGGTACGCCGTCACCGTCTTCTGGAGACCTTCCTGGTGAACGAACTGGGCTATCAGTGGGACGAGGTTCATGACGAGGCGGAACTGTTGGAGCACACTGTCTCCGACACGTTCATCGAACGCCTCGACCGGAAGCTTGGGCATCCCGGGAGAGACCCGCACGGGGATCCGATCCCCACCGCCGACGGGAAGATCACCCTGCCGAACGCCCATGCGCTGGAGGAGCTCGACGACGGGCACCGCGGCCGTATCACCCGGATCAGCGACGCAAATCCGGAGCTGCTCCGGTTCCTCGCCGCTGAATCCATTGCCCTTGACTCTCCCGTGCAGGTCCTCCAGCGGAAACCGTTCGGAGGCCCCTTGGTGGTCAGCGTCGGCGATACGGGCACCGCAAGGACTTTCGATTTCGGCGAAGAGCTGACGACTTCGCTGTGGATTGAGACTGATCAGGTTCATGCCGGATGCCGCCTGCCCGAAGCGGCGGTCCGCTAGCCCCCGACTAGGAGCGCACCGATGGCGACGCCAGCCGCAGCGGCAAGGAGCGCCAACGTGGCTGTCCCCAGCCCGTTGACGACGGCACTCCTCAACTGGCCGCTCTGGATCAGCCTGGCCGTTTCGACACTCGCGGTGCTGAACGTGGTGAAGCCGCCGAGAAATCCGACGCCCACGATGAGCTCTGCTGCCAGGGGGACCTGCTCGCCGAGGGCCAGCCCGCCCAGCAGCCCCAGCAACCCCGAGCCCAGGATGTTGATGGCCACGGTGCTCCAGGGGATCGCCGTCGCGAACCGGGCCCGGATGGTGCCGTCGAGCATGAACCGCGCGACGGCACCGGTGCCGCCTGCAACACCAACCAGCAGGATCAAAAGTACACTCACGGGAGGTCCATCTCCGACCTGGTGTCAGGCCGGCCCTGTCTACCTCTGGCAACCGCTGCACCCACGCCAATCCCGGCGAAACTCAGCAGGACTCCCCCCAGGAGACTGACTGCGACGTACGCGGCGGCGAACCCGCTGGCGCCGTCTGCGGCCAAGACGATGGCTTCCAGGGCAAACGCACTGTAGGTGGTGAATCCCCCAAGGAACCCTGTTCCCAACAGAAGCCGCACCATCAGGTACCCGCCACGGTCCGGACCGGTACGTAGCAG
Organism: Arthrobacter sp. CAL618; assembly: GCF_000468215.1. NCBI lineage: Bacteria > Bacillati > Actinomycetota > Actinomycetes > Micrococcales > Micrococcaceae > Arthrobacter > Arthrobacter sp. CAL618. The sequence continues at coordinate 5,460 of NZ_ASZW01000182.1, forward strand.
GCCCTCCAGTAACAGGCCCAGCAGGAATGACCCGCCCAGATTGATTGCCAGGGTGGGTAGCGGCAGGTCCTGCGGGGATGGAACCACCCCATTCAGCCAGACTCGGCACAGCGTACCCGCCACACCTCCGGCGAACACCAGGGCAATGAATGTCACGCGCCGGTGGGGCGGCCGGTCCATGACGACCGCGGACGGCTCACCCTGATCTGGTTTGGACACAGCGCACCTGCCTCTATCGAGTGTCAAAGGCAGGAACCATCAGCCATGGTGGCGGTTCGGGCAGCGCCCCGGCGGGATCCATCGCCGTAGCCTCGACTATATCGGATTGCCAGTTGGACCCGGTAGGCGGTCCAGCATTAGCCGTCAGCAATTCGAGGATGCAATGATCACTATCAGCACAAGTTGTTCCACCCCATCTACCCGCACCCATCTAGCCAAAGGTTCCACATGACAACGCTGGGGATCGAAGAAGAGTACCTCCTGCTGGACCCGGCCTCGGGGTTGCCGGTGTACCGGGCCAACGAGGTGCAAGCCCTTTTGGAACAGTCGCCCACGATAGAGGCGGAGGACGTTCAGCGTGAACTCCTCAGTTGCCAGATCGAGACTGCCACCCCTGTCTGTCATACCCTGACCGAGGCCGAAGAGTCCTTGCTGCACTTCCGCCGCCGGATCTCGGCCGCCGCCCGGAAGGCTGGCGTGCGGGCCACCGGCTCGGCCACCGCTCCACGCATTGAATCGGCGTACCCCACCCTGACCGATAACCAGCGCTACCACCAGCTGCGTGAAAGCGCCCGAGGCATTGTGGCGGATCAGTTTGTCAACGGGCTTCATGTGCACGTGGGAATCCCTGACAAGGAGAGCGGCGTGCAGGCGCTCAACCGGATCCGGCCATGGCTGCCGGTCATCACCGCCCTCAGCACCAATTCGCCGTATTGGCTGGACCGGGACAGCGGCTTCGCCAGTTGGCGGGTGATCCATTACCGTAGGTGGCCGATTCAGGGATGCCCACCAGTCTTCGCCGACGCGGCCGACTATGAACGTCGCATCGAACGACTGGTGGCGACCGGGGTGATCATCGACCGCGGGGTGCTGACCTGGATGGCCCGCCTGTCGGATGCGTATCCCACCCTGGAGGTCCGGACCGGCGACGCCCAGCTGGAGGCCCAGGACTCGGTGCTGCTGGCTGCCCTGGTCAGGGGTCTCGTGTCGACGGCGGTCCGCGACGCCGAAGCCGGACTACCTTTCCTGGATCCCGACCCGGAGCTGCTCGACGCCGCCATGTGGCAGGCGGCCAGGCACGGGCTCGCCGCAGACCTGGTCGATCTGGGAACCGGAACCTTGATTCCTGCACGCGAACAGATGGGCCGGCTGCTAGCCTACACGGCGGATGCTATCGAGACGGAGGGCGATACCGAGTGGGTTGCCGCGGGACTGGACACGGTCTGGGCACGCGGTACGGGGGCCGAGCGCCAACGCCAGGCGATGGAAACCGGCGGCATGGCGTCCCTGTTGGAACTCTACAGCTCGGCGTTGACCGCCGAACGCTAACCCGGCTTCTGGTTTGCCCTGCCCTCGGCCAACCGTTGCAGTGTCCTGTTGATCCGCGCCTCACGGGTGGCCTGACGTTTCGCTGACGCGATCCACAGCGCATACTCGCGCTGACGTGAATAGGAGAGGGCTCGAAATGCATCCTCTGCGCCGCCAGCCGTGAGGGCTGCCGACACATCATCGGCAAGTTCAACGACCCGTTCGCTGGTGTCGAGTGTCAGCGACACCCTCACCGTATCGCCCGTGGTTTTGCCGATTTCCGTTTGCACATCCGATCGGACCAGGAGCAGATGGCCGTCACTGTAGGTGACCAGCGAACCGCGGTAACCGATGCCGTCGAACGCGGCCCTGACCGGGATCCTCCCGCTCGCACCGAACGTTTCGGGCACGCTATGGGGGAACTGAACAAACGATGCCGACCCAGCTACGGTTGAGCGCTGGATGACGGCATCGAACTCGATGGGGCCAGGATCTCGAAAGTGGGCCATTCCAGAAGCTTAGCGAACTCGTCTAGGGCCGAGCAGTCTGGAGTACCCGAGCCTCCCACGGCCGCAACCGTCCAGTGTCATCGGCGCCTCCGTCCGGGTAGTTGCTCAGTAGCCGTTTTCCCTGGCCAGCGCCCTGCGGCAGGATCAGGTTCTCCCCCGATACGTTCGCGACCACGGTGAGAGTTTCACCCTCGTGGGTCCGGGTGAACGCGTACAGGGTGGGGTGGTTGCCTTCGAGGAGGTTAAACCGCCCGAGCCTCACCACAACGCTGTCATGGCGCAGCCGGATCAGCCGCTGATAATGCCGAAAAATGGAGCGATCCGAAGCCCGGTCCGCTTTGGCGTTGATGGTGGGGTAGTTCGGGTTGACGCTGAGCCAGGGCTCGCCCGTGGTGAAGCCTCCATGCGTGGCGTCCGACCACTGCACTGGTGTCCTGGCGTTGTCACGGCTCATGACACGGATCGAGGACAGCACTTGTTCCGGGTCCAAGCCCAGCACAGCCGTCGCCTCGTTGAAGTAGTTGATGGATTCCAGGTCCCGGAAATCATCGATTGAGGAGAACGGCACATTGGTCATGCCAAGTTCCTCGCCCTGATAGATGTAAGGGGTTCCCCTGTGCAGATGGAGCAGTGTCGCCCACAGGGTCGCGGACTCGTACCTGAACCTGGTGTCATCCCCGAACCGTGACACCAGCCGCGGCTGGTCATGGTTGTTCAGGTACAGGCTGTTCCACCCGGCCTCCGCCAATCCCGTCTGCCAGCGGTTCCAGGAGGCCTTCAGGTCACCCAGGTTCAGCCCCCGGTAATCCCATTTGCCGCCCGGCCCGTAATCCAGGCCCACATGCTCGAACTGGAAAATCATGTCCAGCTCGCGGCGGGCAGGATCAGTGAAAAGCCGGGCCTCCTCGATTGTTGCGCCGGGCATCTCTCCCACGGTGATCAGCTCAGCGGTCCTTCCGGCGAAAACCTCACGGTGCATTTCCTGGAGGTAGTCGTGGATCCGCGGGCCGGAGATGAAATGCGGAGCACCGTCGCCCCACAGGCCGCCAGCCGGCACTCTCCCGTCCGGGAGGGTCTGATCCTTCGAAATGTAGTTGATGACGTCCATCCGGAAGCCATCGACACCGAGGTCGAGCCACCAGTTCATCATTTCGTAGACGGCGGCCCGGACTTCGGGGTTCTCCCAGTTCAGGTCTGGTTGCTGGGGTGCGAACAGGTGCAGGTAATACTGCCCGGTTTCTGGATGGAGGGTCCAGGCGGGACCGCTGAACGCCGATCCCCAGTTCGACGGTTCGGCCCCTTGCTCCCCAGCGGCGAAGCCGTCGCGGGGGTCCCGCCACCAGTACCAGTCCCGTTTGGGGTTATCGAGTGAGGAGGACGATTCCCTGAACCACTCGTGTTCGTGGGAGGTGTGATTGACCACCAGGTCCATCACGAGCTTCATCCCGCGGCGGTGCACTCCATCAAGGAGTTCCCCGAATTGTTCAAGATCCCCGAATACCGGATCGATGAGCCGGTAGTCGCTGATGTCGTAGCCGTTGTCGTGGTGCGGGGATTGGTACACCGGAGAGAGCCAGAGAACATCCACGCCGAGCTCAGCCAGATAGTCGAGTTTACCGATGATGCCGGGCAGGTCGCCGACGCCGTCGCCGTCGGAGTCGGCAAAGCTGCGTGGATAGATCTGGTACACCACCGCGCCGGTCCACCAGGCCGGCTCACTCGGTGTCGGCTCTTTCTTCGCTTCGCTCACGGGGTTAGCGCCCTTCGTTCCGGCGGACCATTCCAACAATGAGGCAGATCAATCCCACTGCCAATGGAATCAGGGTGTACAGGGTGTGGGTTCCGCCGACAAAGCTCATGTAGAAAATGAAAATGAAGGATCCGATCACCAGAATCAGCCCGGTGTTGACCAGGAAGCGACCTCGATTGGGCGGCGGCAGGGGGGGGAAGCCAGGGTGGTGGATCGTCCGTCCAGTTCATACCGTCAGTCTACGTCCGGCTGGCGGTGACCCAGCGCGACTGCCGGTGTTAACGACAAAACGTCCCTCCCCCAAAGGGTAGGGACGTTTAGCCGTCGGGCTGTTTCGTGGAGATGGCGGGAATTGAACCCGCGTCCGATGCAGTGTAGTCAGGGCTTCTCCGGGCGCAGTTTGCGTCGGTTTTTCTCAGCTTCAGCAGTTCTGCAAACAGACTGCTGCCAAGCTCAGTTACATAAGAGTCCCCCGGAAACCTGTAACAAGTTTCAGGAGCAGTGGCCCTCTAAATGACGCCAGGATCCGGGACGAGAGCATTCCCGGGCTGACGGACTTGGTCTTACTGCTTAGGCAGCGAGAGCGAAGTCAGTGCGTTTTTGTTCGGCACTTATATTTTAACAAGGAGCGTTAACGAGATAGCCTTGTAAATCCTCGGCCCGCTTCCCCTGTCGCGACTAACATCGTCGAAACCTGTCATCCCCGTGTGTAGTTATCAATGTACTTCTCCCCGAATTGCTTCGGGTCTACCAGTATAACGCACCCTCCCCAGCGATGTATTCCCGGGTCGGCCCCACGTCTGGACTAGAGGGTAATCCCGAACATGACAATGGGCGACTGCCACAGGGTGACTACCACAAACGACACGGCCACGAAGGCGAGGCCCAGCGCGGCGAGGGCGGTTGTCGCTGCCTGCTTGCGCTTGAAACTCCACCAGAACACCAGGATGTTCATGAGTACCAGCAACGGCGCCACCCAGATGATCAGTTGGGCCAGGTACAGGTAGATCAGGAAGAAGAACGGGATCAATGCGAAAATGCCCACCGGAACGATTGCCAGCAAAAGCAGCAGATCGATCAGGGCGACCAGCGTGACCCACCAGGGTCGACGGTAGCGCAGTTCTGATACGTCGGGATCCTCCCTGGGTTCCTGCGCATCCCAGAAAACGTCGCTCATACCTTAGCTGCCCCGGTTCTTGTCGCGCATGTCCCGCAGAGCTTCACGGTTGTCTTGTTTTTCCCGCAGGGTCTGACGCTTGTCGTAATCCCGTTTGCCGCGTGCGACAGCAATTTCGACCTTCGCGCGTCCATTCAGGAAGTACAACTGAAGCGGCACCAGGGTGAATCCGCTTTCCCTGATGCGCTGGGAGATCCGGGTCAGCTCGTCCCGGTGCAGCAATAGCTTGCGACGACGGCGGGCTGCGTGATTGGTCCAACTGCCCTGCGTGTACTCGGGAATGTGGATGCCCTCGAGCCATAGTTCGTCATTGTAAAAAATGGCGAACCCGTCCACCAGGGACGCCCGCCCGGCCCGGAGCGACTTCACCTCGGTGCCCATCAGGGCGATGCCGGCCTCGTAGGTATCCAGCACCTCGTAATCGTGCCGGGCCTTCCGATTGGTGGCCACTACCTGTCGGCCACTTTCCTTGGGCACGGTACAACTCCTTCATGTCTGGGGGTCTTGCTCCTGGCTCACGCCTAGGGGCCGATTTGCTGTCCCCTCAGTCTACGGCGTCGGTGACTACAGCAGGCCCAGCGGGTCGACCAGGCTGCCGTTGAGCACCGTTTCAAAATGCAGGTGACAGCCGGAAGAGTTGCCGGTGGTTCCAGTGCGGCCGATCAGCTGACCGGCGCTGACCTTTTGCCCCGGTGAGACGTCGAAGCTGGAGAGGTGGTAGTAGTTGGTCGCCAGCGCGTTGCCCTGGACCACACCATGGTTCAGGACAATACGGTTTCCGGCGCCGGAGAGCGCGTTGGAATCAGCAAACCAGACTTCGCCTGCTGCGGGAGCGTAGAGCGGGGTACCGCAGCCCACACCGTAGTCGAGGCCCGTATGGGTGTACCCGCCCGACCCGTTGAAGTCGATGGTGCCGACCGGAGTTGCACGCCAGCCGAATCCTGAGGAGATGGGACCGCTGACAGGTGCCCGGAGACCGAACGCTGAAGGACTGCCGGATTGAATCGGCGCGATTGGCCTGACCGTGGCCGGGACGATTGGTTCAGGCGCGACTGGCTT
>NZ_ASZW01000183.1:0-4943 GCF_000468215.1 Arthrobacter sp. CAL618
GCTTCGGCAGCTGCTGCTGCCTCCGCTGCGCGGCGTTCATTTTCGATGCGGGCCCGCTCTTCAGCCTCAGCCTTGAGCCGCGCTTCCTCCCGCTTCCGCGCCTCTTCAATCAGACGTGCCTGGCGTGCGGCGATATCGGCGGTGACCTGCTCGTGGGCGGATTCCACCTCGGCGAGCTGAGCCTCAATGACCGGCTTCTGTTCTTTAAGCTCATCGGACAACGCCGAGGTGTCGGCGACCAGGGTGTCAACCTTGCTTTTCTCGGCCGCTGCATCATCACGGGCTATCTGCTCGGCCGCGAGAGCCTGTTCCGCCTGGGCTTTCAGGTCGAGGATTTCCGCCTCGACCGCCTCAAGACGTGCCTCCGAATTCACATTGGTCGCGTTCTGCTGCGACAACTGGTCCATGGCAGCGTTCTGGCTCCGTAGTGCCTGGTCCACCATGTCGATGGAATTGGTGAGACTTTCAGTGCCCTCAGAGCCGAAGAGCAGGGACAGGTTTGAGGGTACTCCCCCATTTTTGTAGGCCTGGGTGGCAATCTGCCCGATCATCTCCCGGGTCTCTCCCATCGCTTCCTGGTCGAGATCCATCTGTTCGCTGATCTTGTTTCTGGTCTCCTGGGCCAAATCGACCCGTTGAGTGAGTGCAGTGACCTGGCCGGTGGCGGTTTCGACCCGGCCCTGTGCGTCGGCGAGGGCCTGCTGGGCGCCGGGCAGCTGGCCCTGGAAGACACGGAGCTGCGCAATCGTTTCGGAAATATCGGCGTCGAGGTATTCGATTGATTGCTGGACGTCCTCGATTTCCTGCTCGAGGGCGTTCTGGCGGTTATCCAATTCATCGGCGAATACCGGCGCGCTGAACCCGAGGGCGAGCGCGACAATCACCGCAATCGACGTGCCAGCGACGGTCTTGGTCACGACTGATTGTTTGGCCGACTTGGTCGACCAAGGATTTACAGCAGGCATATGCTCTCTTTCGTTCCTGGTCATTACTCTAAACCCTCAAGTAACGTCGGAGGGTCAGGAGTGATGACACCCCAGCCAGCACTCCACCCAGCAAGATGAGCAGGGGCGCAAGGAGCAGTACCTCAGTCGAGGAGATGAAGGCCGTTTCCGGGTACATCTCGGCGAGTACGCCGTTGAGGGCGAAGTGGGCTACCGCCCACAGCGTGCCGGTTGCCAACAGGCCGCCGACCACCGCCGCGATGACTCCCTCCAGGACGAACGGGAGTTGGATGACCGCTTTGCTGGCGCCGACCAACCGCATGATTCCGGTTTCCCGCCGGCGGCTAAACGCAGAAAGCCTGATCGTGGTTGCCACCAGCAACACGGCGCAGAGCAACATCACCCCCGCTATGGTCAGGGCGATCGCCGACGCGACATTCATATAGGTGAAGAGGCGTTCCAGTAACTCCCGCTGGTCGCTCACGACGTCAACACCTGGGGTCGAAGAGAAGGCTTCGTTGATGACCTCGTACTTTTCCGGGTCAACCAGATTCACCCTGAATGATTCGGGGAGCTGGTCGGCTGTCACCGAATCGACAATTGGAGAATTCGCGAACTGGTCCTGGAAATGGCCCAGGGCTTCTTCCTGGGACTCGTATTCGACCGTCGAAACATACTCACTGAAGGAATCGGATTCGAGGATGGCCTGGATATCATCCCGTTGCTCGTCGGACACGGGTCCCGCCGCGCAGCTCGGTGAGGTGGAGTTATCCACGCAGAGGAATACGGCCACCTGAACGCGGTCGTACCAATACCCCTTCATCTGGTTGATCTGTAGCTGAAGGAGTCCCGCAGCCCCAACGAAGGTGAGGGAAATGAAGGTGACCAGAACGATGGAGATCACCATGGCAAGGTTCCGGCGGAGACCAGACCCTAACTCACCGAGGACAAACGCGAACCTCATTGCGCCGACACCTCGGTCTCGCCAATGTAGATGCCCTGTGCGTCGTCACGCACCACTGAACCGTTGCGAAGCTCGACCACTCTTTTGCGCATGGTGTTCACGATGTCGTCATCGTGGGTTGCCATCACCACTGTGGTGCCGTTCGAGTTGATGCGGTCCAGTACTTTCATAATTCCCATCGACGTGGTGGGGTCCAGGTTGCCGGTGGGCTCGTCGGCCAGCAGGATTCCGGGCCGGTTCACGATGGCGCGGGCAATGGCCACGCGCTGCTGCTCGCCACCTGAGAGTTCATGGGGCATCCTGTTGTTTTTACCCTCCAGGCCCACTGTCTGCAGTACGTCGGGCACTGTCTCCCGGATCACTGCACGGCTCTTGCCAATCACCTGCATGGCAAAGGCGACATTTGCGAAGACGGTCTTGTTGGGTAGCAGCCGGAAGTCCTGAAACACCACACCGATGCCGCGGCGCAGCTTGGGCACCCGCCAGCTTGGGATGTTGGCAACGTTTTGCCCTGCGACGTAGACGGCACCCCGGGACACCCGGTCCTCTTTGAGGACCAGCCGGATGAACGTTGATTTACCGGAGCCCGAGGCCCCGACCAGGAAGACAAATTCTCCACGATCGACTTCGAGGCTTACGGCGTCGAGGGCGGGTCGAGAGTTGTTGTCGTAGACCTTGGTGACAGTGTCGAATCTAATCATGACTACTTTGCGCCCATATGAAACTGCCAGTGCACGGGCATTTGCTGGGGGGAAGAAAGTACCGGCCACTAGACTATAGCCACGCCGCTGCGCCTTGCTGGCTCACCGTCGCGGTGTGTCGCAGAGCGTTTGGTGGGCCGGCAGGCCGCCCAAATCCGCCTACTCGGCCGGTGCAGCCCTGTTGTTGGCCCGCCACCTGATGCCAGCGTCGATAAAGTCGTCGATCTCGCCGTCGAACACTGCCGAGGTGTTACCGACCTCGTGGTCGGTGCGTAGATCCTTGACCATCTGGTACGGGTTGAGCACATAGGAGCGCATCTGGTCGCCCCAGGATGCCTTCACATCGCCGGCCATTGCCTTCTTCTCGGCGTTCTCCTGTTCCTGCATCTGAAGCAGGAGTCGGGATTGGAGGACCCTGAGCGCAGCCGCCCGGTTCTGGAGCTGGGATTTTTCGTTCTGCATGGACACGACAATCCCGGTGGGGATATGGGTCAGCCGCACCGCCGAGTCGGTGGTGTTCACCGATTGGCCGCCGGGCCCGGATGACCGGAAAACATCGACTTTGATCTCGTTGTCGGGGATCTCCACCGAGTCGGTTTGCTCAATCAGCGGAATCACCTCGACGGCCGCGAAAGAGGTCTGGCGGCGACCCTGGTTGTCAAAGGGGCTGATCCGGACCAGGCGGTGCGTTCCGGCTTCCACCGACAGGGTGCCGAAGGCGTACGGCGCCTTTACCTCGAACGTGGCGGACTTCAGTCCGGCCTCTTCGGCATAGGAAGTGTCAAGGACCTGGGTGGGGTACCCGTGGCGTTCGGCCCACCGCAGGTACATGCGGAGCAACATTTCCGCGAAGTCGGCGGCGTCCACTCCGCCCGCGCCGGAACGGATGCTCACTACCGCCTCCCGCTCGTCGTACTCGCCTGCCAGCAGGGTCACTACTTCGAGCCGGTCCAGGGAGGCGCTCAGGGACGAAAGTTCCTTCACTGATTCTTCTCTGGACGCCTCATCATCCTCGTCCTGGGCCAGTTCCACCAGCACTTCGAGGTCTTCGATCCGCGAGTAGAGGGTCTCGAGGCGTTCAAGCGCCGACTGGCGGTGGGAAAGTTTCGACGTGATCTTCTGTGCGGCGGCAGGATCATCCCACAGGTTGGGTTCACCGGCCTGTTCGCTCAGCTCCGCGATGTCGGTGCGGATCGCTTCAACATCAGCAACCTGCTCGATGTTGGCGTATTTGGTGCGGAGCGCGCGGATTTCTGCGGGAAAATCGATGTTTGCCATGATTGAACCAGCCTACGTCATGGCGCTGACGGCGGCCGCTGGCTGATGGCGCCGCTGCTAGTCAAGCGGGCCCTGCTGGGTCCGCTCCACTGCATCGGTGATGAGGGCATCGGCACCTTCGCGCATCATGGCACGCTGATAGTCGGCGCCGGTGCCCCGGCGCTCGATCTGGTGCAGAAGCCGAAGCACGGTCGCTTCGTCGTCGTAGTCGCGCAGTACCGGAAGCACCCGCTCAATGAGGAGGTGCACGGCGTCGGCCGCCTCGCACAGCCCGCCCAGGACTGGGTTCACCAGAGGTCCACCCAACCCGTACCTGCTCGCCGTCCAACTCGCCGCCCGGAGATCGGCGGACGTGGCGCCGGGTGCTGGTTCACCGGTCCGCCAGGCTCTGGCACTTTCCTCCACGAGGGCCCTCGCCAGGGCGGCAACCAGAACGGCGTCGGCACTGAAAAGGCAGACATCGCAGACCCTGATCTCGACCGTTGGGTGCCGCTGGGCGAGCCTCGCATCCAGGTAGACCATTCCTTCGTCGAGGATGACCCCGTCTTTCAGCCGGGCGCGGATCATCTTCTCGTACGAGGACACGGATCCAAACGCTTCATAGGTCCCCGAGGTGGGCCAGCGCAAATTCAGGGGGTACCGGTAGCTGGCGTAGCCGCTGTCCGCTCCGTTCCAATAAGGAGAGTTGGTGCTGAGTGCCAGCAGGACGGGCAGCCACAGCCGGATCCGGTCCAGAACGGCAACCCCCTCGTCGGGGGATTCAATCGAGACGTGGATATGAAATCCGCAGGTCAGGTGTTCGGCGAGCGCAAGCCCATAGAGGTCCCTCATCCGGGCGTACCGGTTGTCTGGTGCCAGCCGGAGGGCCGTCGGGTGGATGCTGGTGGCCAGCGCCGCGACCCGCGCGCCGACCTGTTGGGCCGCGCGGTCGGCCTGGCGTCGGCCCGCCTGAATTGCTGCCGCCAGGTCCCCCAGAGCGGAATAAGGCTTGCTGATGACCTCCAGTTGTTGTTGCTGCAGTTCCAGCGTCAGTTCGCTGACGTCGTCGGCGGCGGG
>NZ_ASZW01000184.1:0-1340 GCF_000468215.1 Arthrobacter sp. CAL618
GAGCGGCGCCGGCCGGCCGGTGTGTTCATCCAGGAGCAGCAGTTCCTCTTCCACACCGAAGGTTCTTACCGCGGGACCGGTGGAGTTGATGTCTGCTGGCTGCACTGCCTGCCCCCTTCTGGGCGTCAGCTCTGCCAATCATCATCGGATTCGAAGATGAGAGCTTAGTCAGAAGGTTCCTCAAATCTGAAAATGGTGTCAAGGGTCAATCGCGGCCACGGCACCTGACGCCCCTTGAGCCATTTGGTGTGGATGGGGGTGGAATAAGCGAGGCCTGAGGTCAGTTTTAGCGGTGGAAGACTACGCGCACGAGTGAGAGGGCAGAATGCTGAGGACGGTCGTGATCGGAGCCGGGCAAGCTGGCCTGTCCGCGGCATACTATCTGCGGCGGCAAGGGCTTGAACCCGATGAGGACTTCGTGGTCCTGGACGCCAATGACGGCCCCGGTGGCGCCTGGCGTCACCGCTGGCCGTCACTCACCTTCGGCACTGCCCACAATATTCACGACCTGCCGGGCCTTGAGGTTGGCATCCCCGACCCGACCGAGCCCGCGTCGTCGGTGGTCAGTCGCTACTACGGCGACTATGAAAGGCAATTCGACCTCCCGGTACACCGCCCCGAGGCGGTCACCGAGGTGGTGTCCCCCTCCCCAGCCGGTCCATTGCGAGTAGTTACCCAGTCAGGCAGCTGGGATGCCGAGCTAATCATCAATGGCACCGGGACCTGGGACCGGCCCTATTGGCCGTTTTACCCCGGCCGGGAGCTGTTCCTGGGGAGCCAGCTTCATACCCACGATTTCCAATCTGCGCAGCACTTCCGTGGCCTGCACGTGGTGGTGGTGGGGGCGGGGACGTCAGCGGTCCAGTTCCTTCTCCAACTTGCCGGCGCCGGCGCCACAACGTCCTGGGTCACTCGCCGTCCGCCGTCCTTCACCGGGCGGGAGTTCAATGCCGAATGGGGCAGGGAAGTCGAAGCCCGGGTCAACGAACGGACGGCGGCCGGACTCCCTCCTGCGAGCGTGGTGTCGACCACTGGTCTGCCACTGACCCGCCAATATCAAGACGGGATAGCTGCAGGGAACCTCGTCTCGGTGGGTCCGATGCGGGCTGTCACCCCAGAGGGCGTCCTGTTGGCAGACGGGACAGAAGTCCGCGCGGATGTCATCCTGTGGGCCACCGGGTTCCGTCCGGCACTGGACCACCTCGCTCCGCTGAAATTACGGGAGGCCGGGGGCGGAATCCGGATGAAAGGGGTGCATGTGCTCAAGGATCCACGCGTGCTGTTGGTGGGGTACGGTGCCTCGGCCTCAACACTTGGCGCTACCCGCGCGGGCAGGGCGG
>NZ_ASZW01000184.1:1350-9867 GCF_000468215.1 Arthrobacter sp. CAL618
CGCCGTCGCCGCTGTGAAGCGACTGCGGGAGGTGGGGAGCGTGAGGGCTGGCGTGGCATCAGAAGATCAGGTTCAGTCCATTCCACCCAGTGCCCACCTGCACTCGGGGCAGCCAGCCCCCTGAGCCGTTGCCCGGATACAGCCACAGAATCCCCCGGCTGTCACGAGCAAGGACATCGGCGGTGCGATCCCCGTTAAAGTCGCCGGGGCTCATCACCGCTGTCATCGAGTTCCAGCCGTGCCCCACCCTCGAGCGAGGCAGCCAGCCCCCTGTGCCGTTGCCCGGATACAGCCACAAATAGCCGTTCGCTTTGTCGCGGGCCAGCAGATCAACCCGGCCATCGCCATTGAAATCACCGGGACCCACAATGGTGTTGAAGGCATTCCAGCCACTACCAACCCGGACCCGCGGCAGCCACCCCCCGGACCCATTTCCCCGATACAGCCAGAGGTACCCGGTGGTCCGTTCCCGGGCGAGAACATCCACAAACTGGTCTCCGTTGAAATCCCCTGGCCCAAGGATGCTGTTGAAAATGTTCCAGCCACTACCAACCCGGACCCTCGGCAGCCACCCTCCTTTGCCGTTGCCCCGGTACAGCCACAGATATCCGGTAGCCGCCTCGCGGGCCAGCAAATCAGCGGGACCGTCGCCATTGAAGTCACCCGGTGTCTCGAGAACGTCAAATCCGTTCCAGCCCGACCCGATCCGGACACCACTCCACGCAGTGCCATCTCCCTTTCCGCGGTACATCCGGAGATCACCGGTCGCTGTGACGCGAGCCAGGATGTCGTTGTTCCAGTCACCGTTGAAGTCGGCGGTGGAACGGGACAGCGTCGATGCTGGAATGGCCAGGGGTGTGAAGGCGTAGGGCTCGCAGGTCAGGTTGTAGTCCCGGGTGTCGTCGTACCACTGGGAGAGATAGACGCGCCCGCCGGAGAAACTCGGCTGCCGGCAGCGGTCCAGGGCCTCGGTGGGATAGTCCAGCCTCCCGGCCGTCGCCCACACCGGCACCCCGGGAAGTCGCCAGGATCCGGTGATCTCCGCCCACCCCGAGGCATAGGAGTAGAGGCCGTAGGAGAAGCCCGCATCGCGGAGCCCGCGCATCAGTCCCTCGATGATGAGCCGGTTGTCGCGTTGCTGCGCCGTGGTGCTGGTGGGCCACGGCTGGGCTGGCCGGGGTTCGACGTCGATCCACACCACCGGTGGCCGGAACCCTATCCGGTTCATGCTGGCGACGGCGAACCGCGCTTCCGAGTACCCCACGTTCGATAGCCGACCCGCACGGGTACTGCTCGCCCACGGCCCTCGTGCACCATAGGTATTCAACTGGGCAGCAGTGGGAAACCCTGCCATTGCGTAGCCGTGGGTCGACTTGTTATTGGTTTTGGTCCAGGTGACCTGACTTGCCAGGCATGGGTTTTCGGTGAAGGGCAGACCCTTGGTGAGTCCGATAACGACGAACTGGGTTGAAGTCGGCGGCATAGGCAGGCCGAAACCGCCGGCCGCTGGTGGGCATTGGGGCCAGGAGATATCGTGACCGTAAAGGGGGGCGGCCTGCGCAGGGGGTGCAACTGTCACGAAGCCGAAGAGAAGCGCCAGCGACGTTCCAATCGCCATTGCCATCCGTCTGAGCGAGCGAGCCATCATGTGAACCACCTCATCCAACTAGATCATTTTACCGCCGATCAGGGGTTTGGGATGGGTCAAATTCCCGCCAATTTGATCGTTCCGAAGTCTCAGCGGGTCAACACGGAGCGGGCCTCGGCGGTCACGGCGATGGGGATCCCCCCCGGTACGAGAAAGTTCACGACGGGTGGATGGACAACCGCAGTCAACACCACCTGGGCTGTCCTGTTGTCAGGTGCTCCGGTCCCCGGATCCATCGTCAGCCCGTCGAAGCGTGCGCTGGCACCGGTCAGGTAAAGGTACTCCTGCACCGTTGTCCGGACCAGCGTGGCATCCAGTGCTGGCAGGGGGGCCTCCGCACCCGGAGGTGGCTCGGCCAGTCTGAAGGTGTCGGCGGCGGTCAGGGCCGCGCCGTCGGCAACTGACAATAGCTTTTGCCGGTCGAGGTAAACAGCCGATGCGGCGAGCACCACGGTCAGAACTAACAGGGATAAAAACAGGTATCCGATCACCATGACTATGACCTGTCCCTCCTCGGGTCCGGACGTATGAATCTCCCGGATCGAAGGGAACTTGGGGCGAGTCATCTGAACCGTTCCACCAGTTGTGTCGCCGACGAGTCGACGACCACTACCGAATCGTCGACGCTGTGTCCGGGCGGCATGAACGGCAAGTTGATGCCGAGTCGGACACCGACCGTCACTCCTGAACCGGGGGTGAGGCATTCGCCGTTGCAGTTCACCTCGATCTCCGCTTCCGACGCGTCGAACCCGAAATCGTTCAGGACGAGGATCGCTGCCTGATGCGCCTGAGAGGTCGCCTCAGGCAGCGATTCCTCGGTGACGTAAATTTTGGCTGCCTGATCAGCGGCCCCGACCACGGCGAAGGAACCCGCCTGCAACCGACCAATGGTCAGGACAAAGTAGATCACCGGCACCAGCAAAACGAGTCCGAGGAAGACAAATTCGACGACGGCGCTCCCCCTCTCCTGTTCAGCTGTCGGTGGGCTCGCGTGGAAGCACCGCATGACCAGTCACCTCCAACACTCCCGCGGGACCGATCAGGCCGATCACTGGCAGTGGCGCCCGGACGGTCACCGCCAGCAGCGACAATCCGTTCTGGTTGATTTCGTCGACGGAGATTTCCTCGGCGTATCCATCGCTGAGTGCGGTGGAGATGATGACTCCAGTTCGCTGTTGCGCGTCGGCTGCGGTCCGATCAGCCAGCGTTCCGTAGCGTGCCCCTGACGACGCCGCATCAATCAGGGTGTTCCGGACGTGAAGCACCAGGGTGAGCTGGATGACCGCAACGAAAATGACGGTCAGGAGTCCCCCGATCAGTGCGAAGTCCACCACCGCTGCCCCACGCTCGTGGCTGGTATTGCCGTCCGGTTCTCTCCTCACCGCTGGCCGATCAGGGGCTGACGCGACTGATCGCGTCGTTGAAGAGGTTCTCCAATGCGGGACCGGCCAGAGCGAGCAGCGCTGCTACCAGTACCGCGGACATTAGGGTGATCATCACCCAGCCGGGAACATCTCCTCGCTCGGGCGGGTCATCCGCTGCGTTGTTCACCGTTCTCACCAGCCGGGTGAGCGCGAGCGCCAGGTACAGGTGAAGAGCTTGCAGGATCCGGTAAATGATTCGGTTCAGTTTCACTTTTTCCTCTTCCGTCGACACTGGTGGGTGGATTACAGGCCAAGGCTGATGAGTGCGATGCCTGGGTACACGGCAAAAAGGACCGTCAGGGGAAGCACCCCAAAAACCAGGGGGATCATCATGGCGATCTCCTTCTTCCCGGCTGCTTCCATCAACTCGCGTTTGGATACATCACGGACGTCCTGCGCCTGCGCCCGGAGAACATCGGCGAGCGGAGTTCCACGCTGCACAGCGACAGTGATGCCATCCACAAAACGCACCAGTGGTGTCAGCCTGGTCCGGTTCGAAAAATCCTGCAGAGCAGTCATTAGCGGCGACCCTGCTCGGGTTTCCGCGAGCACCCGCTCGAACTCCCGGGAAAGCTCCCCGTTAGATGTTCGACAGATCCGCTCGAGGGCACCCGTCGCGCTTTCGCCTGCGCTGACCGCGAGGGCCATTAGCTCGGCCAGGCTCGGGAACTCGGCCAGCATCCTAGCTTCCCTTCTCCGAATCTGGACCGACAGGAAGTAGTCCCGCAACACGTAGCCTCCCACCGTGCACCCGATCACGATGGCTACAGCGGGAAGCGGGCCGATGCTGCCCGACATTGCCAGGGATACCATCAGGAAAGTGGATGTGCCAAGGCCGAAAGCTGCCCACAGTATTTGCTCGGCCCGAAAGTCGGCCACCTGTTGTTCCTGACCCGCCTGCGATAGGCGTCTCGCGAGGGCTGCGGACGCCGGGTTGAACCGGCCCAGCCAGCGGACGACGTCGTCCAGTACCGGCCGTGCGATGCGCTCGATTGGCCCAAATGGGCTCACTGATGACGGCGGTCCATCCAGTAGCCGGGAACGAACGTCCACTGATTTCAGCTGCGGTGCTACACGGTCAACGAATCGTGCTGGTCTAAAGAAGGGGACCCGCACCAGAATGAGCCAAAGACCAGCCCCGAGGGAGCCGCCCATCAGGATGGCCAGTGCCTGGTGGTCCATCATCGCAGTACCCGTTCGTCCTGGGGCAAGGCGCCGATCCGGAGCATAATCCGGTAGCAGACCACCGAAACCACCAGACCGCCAATTAGCACTCCGGCACCCGTGGCGGTGTTATAGGCTCTTACCGCTTCCGGGCGGGTAGCGAGCAGCATCAGCACGAGCCAGGGGGCAGCAACAGCCAGCCGCGCAGCATTGATGGTCCAGGACTGGCGGGCTTCCAGTTCGCTTCGCGTCCGGGCGCTATCCCGCAGAAATTCCGCGAGCGTACCCAACAGCCGTCCAAGGTCGGAGCCACCTACATCCCGAGTCATTCTCAGCGCCTCGATAATGCGATCTGCGACTGGATCAGCGAGTCTGGCTTTCAATCGCTCCAGGGCATCATCGAACCGGGCGCCCGCGCGGTAGTCGTCGCTGAACGCGGTGAAGGCATGACGCAGCTCTGTAGGACCCTTCTCGCCCAGTTGGCTGATGGCTTCGGGCAGGGACAGCCCTGCGCGGATGGCTGATCGCAGGTGATCGACGACGTCGGGCCAGAGTTCTCTGAGTGAAGCCGCCCGACGACGCGCGCGCCACCTGACGACGCCCACGGGTAGCAGCGAACCGAACAGACCGAAGCAGGCCGCGATCGGAGGAGACCCGGTGAGGACGAGCACCGCCAGGAAGACCACCCCTCCGATGCCCAGTGACGTGGCAATCAGGCCTCCCGCTGAGACAGCTTCGATACCCGCGCGCAGCAGCAGGTCGTCAACTCGGCGGTTTCGGCGAGTAGTCTGCTGACTTTTGCGGGGTTCAGCCCAGAAGGACCACCAGATCATGAACAGACCCGTTCCGAGTCCTGCCCCGATGACCGTAATCATGTCGCTGGTCCCAGGAGGCGGGCAATCTGGAAACCTGCACTGGCGAATTTTTCTTCGGAGGGCATGGCGGACGCTGTGACAACGAGGTCACCGTCGACTCTTTGAAACACGGCCGATGATTCGATGATGCCGTTTTCCACCCGCCTGCCGAGGGACAGAATTTCAGTGACCCTCCTGCGTCCGTCTCGAAAGCGTTCGCAGTGAACCACGAGATCGATGCATGACGCCACCGTGGGCACCACAAAAGCACTAGAGATGTTGTCCCCAGCCAGCAAGGGAAGAGTGCAGATCTTAGTCACTGCATCATGGGCGCTGTTGGCATGCACGCTACACATCCCCGGCAGCCCGGAATTAAGGGCGACCAGCATGTCAAGGCTTTCCGCCTCCCGAACCTCACCCACGATCAGCCGGTCGGGGCGCATCCGAAGTGCTTCCTTGACCAGTCTCCGGAGCGGAATCTCCCCCTGTCCCTCCAAATTGGGTGGTCGGCATTGCATCCCCACCACGTCTCGCAGCGGAAGCTTGAGTTCGAAGATCTCCTCGACCGTCACCACCCGCTCCCGGGAACCGATACTTGAACCAAGACAGTTCAGCAGGGTTGTTTTACCGGCCTGGGTGGCACCCGACACCAGGATGTTCAGCCCGCTCACTACCGCTGCGTCCAGGAATCGGGCAGCTTGCGGCGACAGGGTCCCCAACCCGACGAGGTGTTCCAGCCGGGTCGCTTTGGCAATGAACTTTCGAATATTGACTGACCAATGACGGCGCGTCACATCCGGGATGACCACATGGAGGCGTGATCCATCAGGCAGTGCCGCATCCACAAACGGAGAGGATAGGTCGAGCCGTCTGCCCGATGATTTGAGCATACGTTCGACCAGGTCGTGGATTTGCTGCTCGCTCAAAACCAGCGAGGTCAACTCTGATTCACCGGACCGTGCAACGAAAATCTCGGTCGGTGAGTTGATCCAGACCTCTTCGACTGTCGGATCATCGAAGAACGGCTGCAAGGCGCCAAAACCGGCGACTGCGTCGAACACGAACTTCTGCGCCACGTCGCGCTGCCCGAGTTGCGGGAGTGTACCGAGCATGGTGCGCTCGTCGTAATCGTCAACGGCGGCCTGCACCAGCCGCAACACCTCATCACTCTGCCGGGCCGGGTCTAGCCCACGACGGCGGATGAGCTCACGAACCTCATCCTCGATAATGCGTACGGCGTCCATAGGAGTCCCTTGAAACAGGGCAGCCCGGCCTCTGGGGCCGGAACGCCCGAGACCGTGGGTGTAACCGGTGAATGCACTACAGGATAAGGGAAACAGGGGTCTTCGCCCACCCCCTGGTCAGGCGCTGTGGATAACGATCACCCTTGCCGAAACAGCTGCATCTGTAGTCACATCAGTCACAGTGGGCTATCCTCGAGGGGACGACGCCCTCTCTCGCCTCGGGCTCGCATTACTCGGAGACTTTTCTGTGAACCACTCTCGCGCCTCTACTGTCCTTGCCGCCGCATTCCTTACCGCAGCGCTAGCTGCGGGGTCCGTGCCAGCCATCGCCACCCCGCAACCCGTCCCACCAGAACCGACCATTTCGGCGCCGGCTGACGCAACGCCACCCGAATTGACACCTGCTGGTCCTCCTGATGGCCCCACGACGCCGGCTCCTGCCGAGGTGGCGACCGTCGACCCTGAGATCGTTGATCCGGCGGCTGAGACTCCGGTGCCCGCTGAGGTGGCGCCCGCCGAGGTTGCACCGGAAGAACTTACCGCTGCCGAATTAGCCGCGGATCCTGAAGCACTTGCGAAACTGATCGGTCCCCATGGTGCGAGCCTGGGGCAAGGCGCCGAGCGGATCGCCGAGTCCGGTGATCCGCAGATCCCAACCGCCCGGGAACTTCAGAACCAGTCAACTTTGAGCGACGCGCCTGCAGCAGCTACCGATCCTGCGGCGGTGAACCTGTGGCGCCCCCAAGGCACATTGGGCGTTGACGTCAGCAGCTACCAGGGCAACGTCAACTGGTCGGCGGCGTGGAATCAGGGTTCCAGGTTCGCCTACACTAAGGCCACCGAGGCGACGAGTTACAAGAACCCCTACTACAGCCAGCAGTACACGGGTTCGGCAAGCGCTGGCATGGTCCGCGGCGCCTACCACTTCGCCATTCCAAGCATCTCCTCGGGAGCCGCGCAGGCCAACTACTTCATTAACAACGGTGGCGGTTGGTCGGCCGACGGTAAGACCCTTCCCCCGCTGCTCGACGTCGAGTACAACCCCTATTCCTCGCTCGGCAACTCCTGCTACAACATGAGCACCACCGCGATGGTCAACTGGATCCGGGACTTCTCGAACACCATGCTGGACCGCACCGGTCGCGTACCCATGATCTACACCACCACCGACTGGTGGAACAGGTGCACGGGAAACTCGACAGCCTTCGCCAACCACCCGCTGCACATCGCCTCCTACAACAATGTGGGCGCGGGCACCCTCCCCTCCGGCTGGAACAAGTACAGCCTCTGGCAGTACACCAGCGAAGGTCCAGTGGTCGGCGACTGGAACGTCTGGAACGGCACGTCCGCCGCCCTTCAACGCTTCGTCCGGAACGAGGCAGCGCCAGCTCCGGCACCTCAGCGGCCCTCAATCCGTTCAACAGCCGACGTGATAGCAATCGACAGCTTTGGCAAGCTCTTCAACTATCCGAGCACCGGGCGCGGCTCACTCGGGACCAGGGCACAGATCGGGTCTGGTTGGGGATCCGCCAAATCAATTCACCAGGTGGATTGGAACGACGACGGAGTCCTCGACATCCTTGCCCAGTGGAATAACGGCCGGCTGAGCGTCTACTACGGGCAGCCAGCAGGAGGATTCCAGTCGGCCATAATTCTGGCAGCGTCAGGATGGGGCGGCATGCAGCTCTCCGTTGGCGATTGGATTAGTGGCGCCCGCCCATCCATCACAGGCGTCCGCACAGACGGATCACTCCATTACTGGGCACAGACCCGCAGCGGATCCTTGGCTGCTCCCCGCCAGGTCGGCCACGGGTTTAATGGAATGCAGATAGTGATGACCGATTACGACACGAACGGCACCCAGGATCTGCTCGCTCGCAACGGCCAGTCACAGCTGGTGTTGTACAAGGGCAACGGCGACGGTCGCTTCGCTCCTGCGTCGAGGCCGGTAGTTGGCTCAGGGTGGGGAAAGATGGTGACTCTCAACGCGGTGTCGGGCTTCAAGGGCAACGGCACTCAAGGCATTATTGCCAAACGCAACGACGGCAATCTGTATTACTATTCGATCGTGGACGGGGCCCGGTGGGGTACCTCAGGGCAGATCGGCCACGGCTGGTTGTCCATGAGGATCACTGGCGCTCAAATCAACTAAGCGGTAATCAGCACCCGAACGCGGCGCCCGG
>NZ_ASZW01000185.1:0-8623 GCF_000468215.1 Arthrobacter sp. CAL618
CGCTGCCCTCGAAACGGGTTCGTCAGCTCGGGGAAAGCAGCCGTTCCCTCAGGCCCTTCACCCGGGCGTGGATGTCGTCGCGGACCAGTACCATCCGGTCACGCCCTTCGATACCGCGCAGGGAAGGTTCATCGGTTTCCCAGATTTCCACCTCAACGCCTTGGACTGCAGGGACCTTTGCTTCCCCGCCGAGAACCACGACGAGCCCGGCGGCACGCATGTCCTCCTCGGTCAACAGGGTGGGCTGCTCCGCTGAAATGTCAACACCGAGGTCTGCAAGAACCTCAGCCGAGAGTGCGTTGATGGCGGTTCCGGGTTTGGTGCCAGCAGAACTGACTGAGATCCCATCACCTGCTTCCAACCTCATGAGGCCTGCGGCCAGCTGGGATTTGCCGCCGTTCTTGACACATACGAACAGCACTGATGGCTTCATGGGTACCAGTCTTTTTTCGTCGGGATCGGTCATCGCGCCTCACTCTTTGTGTTTGCACCCTGAGAGGGCGGCTTCATTCGATGGCGCTAGACTACGTGATGGCATCGACAGTTGTCGATGTCTGGTGCGGGGGTCGACCCGTCTACCGCGCCCGCCGGATGCGGAATGGCCCTTTGGCCGTCGAGGGATCGACCACTGAGCCTGCCTGGGTGATCTGAACCTGGCCGGCAGCGACCAGCCTCCGGGCCGCCCGTCGCGCGGGCTCCTCCAGGCGAGACCCGTCATCGCCACCCACCGCACGCGCTGCATCGGAAGGGTAGATGGTCGGCGCCGCAGCCAGCAGGCTAAGGATTTTGGCTTCCAGTTCCTGATCGGTGGGGGTGACCCCCCGGCGTCGACAGGCGGTCGAGCAGTAGCGCACCTCAGCCCAATTCGCCGCCCATTTGGCGCGCCACTCCATCCGTCGCCCGCAGGACACGCAGGTCTTGTCGTCGGGTTCCTGCGTGGTTCCGCGCTGTCGGTGGGCCATAACTTCATTGTCCCCGAGACGCAGGGGCACCCTTGTAGGGTGTCACCTGTGGCTATGCGGATTCTGGCGGTAGGTAAGAAGCACGAGGCGTGGGTCAGTGACGGCATCGCGCGTTACGAGAAGCGCCTCAAGAAACCCTTCGACCTGAGCTGGCAGCTCATTCCCCACTCGGCCCGGGAGAACGACGCCGCCCGCCGCGAAGAATCCGAACGGCTCCTCGCGAAACTCACGGCCAACGACTTCGTCATCCTGCTCGACGAACGCGGCAAAGCCCTCGATTCCCCCGGCCTGGCCCGGACCCTCCAACAGCCCATCGACAACGCCCGGACTGTGATTTTGATCATCGGCGGCGCATACGGGGTTGACCCGTCAGTCCACAGTCGCGCCAACCTGGTGTGGTCGCTTTCCCCCCTGGTCTTTCCACACCAGCTGGTCCGGCTGATCCTCGCCGAACAGTTGTACCGCGCGCAGGAGATCGCAGCCGGGCGCCCCTATCACCACGAGTAGCACCCTCACCAAGCCGTCCCCCACCCGGCGTCGAATACCCTTGGGTAGGGCGGGTAGCCCTTCAGCCGTAGTACGAGTGCGGACAACCACTGGACCTGAGGGAGGATCATGAGCGGCGCACCGGCTTCGCATCGCCTGGCCCGCTCCTCGGTGACTTCAGCAGTTGTCCTCGCCCTTGCTGCCGGGGCGCACGTTATTGGTGGGGGAAATCTCCCAGCCCCGTTGATCGTTGCCGTGCTGGGGTCGGCAACGCTCTTGGCAGTGACAGTCATCTCCAAAAGAGCACTATCGCTACCCGCCCTCCTTCTCGTTCTCGCTCTGGGGCAATGGCTCCTGCACCACGCGTTCAGTCTGACGTCGACGGCGGCCTGCGTCACCGCACCCGCCACCCACTACGCCGTCCAGGCGGTCAACTGCATGCCGAATGGTGCGCACGCGCACCCCGCCGCCGCGCACACCGACCTCTGGATGCTCACACTCCACGGCGTCGCTGTCGCCGCCACCGGGTTCATGCTCCACCGGGGCGAATCCGCCCTGCACCTGGCAGCCGCTTGGCTCGTACCACTACTCCGACTGCCCGACGTCGTCATCGGCGTCCCTGTCCCACGAATGCCCCTGTTCCCGCCGGCACCGGCGCTACGTTCGGTACGCGCCCTGCGCGACACTCCCGCGCTTCGGGGGCCACCGCACCTGCCCGTCCCCGCCTTGCTGCCTGCCTGAACCTTGTTGCCACGGGGGCAGCCGCCTCATCACAACACCCATTTTTCGCTGACCCTGCGAGCGCTGTGCGCCCGGGCAGCATCCTGAAAGGCATTTCCATGAACGCTTCATCACGCCGGACCGTCACCACCTCGGCACTCGCCGTTACCACCGCGGGCCTCATGGCCCTCGGTCTGGGTACGGCCTCAGCCCACGTCAATGTGAGCCCAGCCAGCACCACTGCGGGCGGCTACACGCAACTCAACTTCTCGGTACCCAGCGAATCGGACACGGCCCTGACCGAGAAAGTTGAGGTCCAGCTGCCCACCGATAACCCCTTCACCTCGGTGCGCGCCAAACCGGTAGAGGGCTGGACCGCCGAGGTCGTCCGCGGCGAGCTTCCCGAGCCCGTCGAGGTCGACGGCGCCACCATCACCGAGGGCGCCCTGTCAGTGGTGTGGACCGCGGACAGCGAAGGGGACTCGCTGTCCGCCGACGAGTACCAGGTCTTCTCGCTGTCAGTGGGGCGGCTACCCGAGGCCGGAACCACTGTCACGCTGCCTGCCATCCAGACGTACTCCGATGGCAGTGTGTCCAGCTGGGATGAGGTAGCCGAGGAAGGGGCCGAGGAACCCGAAAGCCCGGCACCCTCCTTCGTCACCACCGCCGAGACCGAGGAAGGCGGGCACGGCCACGACGCGTCAGCCACCGACGAGGCCGACGCCGCCGATACTGAGCAGGCTTCCGCCACCGAATCAACGGCAACCCAGCCCGTGATTTGGGTGGCACTGGCCGCCGGCCTGCTCGGTCTGGCAGCGGGCGTCTTGGCCCTGGTCCGGACCCGCGGCGCCAAATAGCAGTCGGTAACGATCCCTGCGTCAATCGGTCGTCTCATTAGGGCGGCCGATTGACGCAGGGGCAATCACCGGCGAAGGTGAGTCCATGGGTATCCACACACGCACTTCGTCCAAAGCCGCTGCCGTCCTCGCGGCCATCAGTTCCATCGCGTTGGTTGCGGGATGTGGTGCCTCCAGTTCCACCGAGCAGGAATCGACGCCCGCTCCGGAAGCCACCACCTCCGCCGCGCCGACCACGGAACCGACCGAGGAAGCCAGCGAATCCCCCTCCCCGGAGGCTTCAGCCACCCCGACCGAAGAAGCGTCGGAAGAGCCCACCGCAGCCGAGCCCGAGGACGACGGGAGCTGCACCGCTGCCGATTTGGCCGCCACAGTGGAAACACCGATGGGTGCCGGCAGCGCGGGTACCGCCGCACGCAACCTGATCCTCTCGAATATGTCGGACGAGGAATGCTCCATGACCGGCTACCCGGGAGTGTCCTACGTCGATGCATCAGAGGCGCAGGTCGGCGCCCCCGCCGACCGGGAACCCGGAGTGGAGTCCCCCACCGTGGTGTTGGCGCCGGGCCAGTCCGCCATCGCCACCCTGCAACAGACCAATGCCCAGAATTACGGTGACGGCTGCAGCATCACCGAAACCACCGGTGTCAGGGTCTACCCACCGGGTGCCACCGACTCGCTGATCGCGGTCCAGGAATCGGTTGGCTGCGCGGCCGAGGACATCATCCTCATGACCGTTGGCCCTGTCACCGCCATGTAGCCCAGATGCTGCCGGGAGCCAGTCTTAGCGGAAGACTGGCGATCGTGAGTCAGTGGTGCCGTCCGATGCCCGACGCTCGCTGAATAACAGGTGCCTCAACCGTCCAGCGGCGAGGGCGAAAATCGCTGCGGTGAGGAGCTGGAGCGTCAAGGTCAACCAGGTCTGCTGGCCAACGACGGCGGCGACGCCGGCCAGCGCCGCGAAGGCTCCGGCGGTCACCATTACCCGACCCCGTTCCAGCAGTCCGTAGGTGACCAGACCCGCGCCCAGAACGATCCAGCCGCCAAGCCCCCGGAGCGCTTCGATTGATCCGCCGAGCAGCGCCGCAAGTTCCAGAACCACCGCCAGAATCAGGTAGGTGCCCGAGTTGGCGTTGATCGCTGGCGGGTTGCGCACCAGCCAGGGCGCCGCCAACAGGATGAGGATCAGGGTCGCCACCACAAAGTAGGCTGCCACGGCGCCAGTGTTTTCACCGGCGATCAGGCTGGCCACCGCACCGCCCAGAAAAAGAGCAGACACACCGGCCATCGGAACCCAGTTGTTTCCTACCTGGCCTCTCATGGGTGAGCCTTTCCTGCTGCAGTTGGGGCGTTCTACCTTGAAAGCTACCCTCCATTTGGCCGCGGGGCGGGAGCCTCGGCCCGCTGCGTCGCAAAATGTCAGTCGCCTGAGAGATGATGAATCGGTGACATCGGTGTTGGATAAGTTCACTCCCGCAACCCATCAGTGGTTTGCCGGAGCCTTTGCCGCGCCCACCTCCGCGCAGGAGGGGGCCTGGAACGCCATTTCGGCGGGCTCGAACGCCCTGGTCATTGCGCCGACGGGTTCCGGGAAAACCCTGGCAGCGTTCCTGTGGGCGCTGGACAAGTTCATCGCCGCCGGCGCGGCCGAGGAGGCACCGGCCACCAAGGGAGTACCCGCGAAGAAGCGCGGCACCAGGGTCTTGTACATCTCGCCGTTGAAGGCGCTCGGCGTCGACGTCGAACGTAACCTGCGTGCCCCCATGATCGGTATCACCCAGACTGCCAAACGGCTGGGCCTTCCAGCGCCGTCAATCACTGTGGGGGTGCGGTCCGGTGACACCTCCCAGGCGGATCGCCGCGCCCTGCTGACCCGGCCACCCGACATCCTCATCACCACCCCCGAATCCTTGTTCCTCATGCTGACGTCCAAGGCGCGGGAGACCCTCACCGACGTCGATACGGTCATCGTCGACGAGGTCCACGCGGTGGCCGGTTCCAAACGGGGAGCGCACCTCGCGGTGTCCCTCGCCCGGCTGGATGCCCTGCTGGAGAAACCCGTGCAGCGGATCGGGCTCTCAGCAACAGTAGAACCGCAGGAGACCGTCGCCCGGTTCCTGGGCGGCAACGCTCCAGTTGAGATCGTCGCGCCGCCGTCGAAAAAACAGTGGGACCTGACCGTCACTGTGCCGGTGGAGGATATGACCGAGCTCGGCGGGCCGCCGACGCGGAACGACGACGACGACGCGTACGGCGCCGAAGCTGTCCCGCAGGGCAGCATCTGGCCGCACGTCGAGGAGAAGATCGTTGACCTGATCCAGGCCAACCGCTCCACGATCGTGTTTGCCAACTCCCGCAGGCTCGCCGAACGCCTCACCGCCCGCCTCAACGAGATCCACGCCNCCGAACGGCTGGAAGCGGCGGCGCTGCGGGCAGTACCGGCTGAGGACTCAGCGCCGAAGGCAGGCACCGGGACCGGCCAGCGCGCCGAGAAGGCTCCGGCGGACCAGGCGACCCAGTCACCACCGGCCGAGCTGATGGGCCAGACCGGCCAGACTGACGGCTCAGAGCCCCTCCTGGCCCGCGCACACCACGGGTCGGTATCGAAAGACCAGCGGGCGCTGATCGAGGATGACCTTAAATCCGGGCGGCTGCGTTGCGTGGTGGCGACGTCCTCGCTTGAACTGGGAATCGATATGGGTGCAGTGGACCTGGTGGTCCAGGTGGAGTCACCCTTCTCGGTGGCGAGCGGACTGCAGCGGGTGGGCCGTGCCGGGCACCAGGTGGGCGAAGTCTCGCAGGGTGTGCTCTTCCCCAAACACCGGGGAGACCTGGTAAACACCGCCGTTACCGTAGAGCGGATGCTCGCCGGGAAAATCGAGCCGCTGTACATCCCCGCCAACCCGCTGGACATCCTGGCGCAGCAAACGGTGGCAGCGGCAGCCCTGGGCACCATCGATGTGGAGGAGTGGTTCGACGTCGTCCGCCGCTCCGCCCCCTTCGCCACCCTCCCCCGATCTGCGTTTGATGCCACCCTCGACCTGTTGGCGGGGCGCTACCCCTCCGACGAGTTCGCTGAGCTGCGGCCCCGGATCATCTGGGACCGGGTGGAAGGCACCATCACCGGGAGGCCCGGCGCCCAGCGGCTAGCGGTCACGTCTGGTGGCACCATCCCCGACCGGGGGCTCTTCGGCGTTTTCCTGGTCGGTTCAGCCGAACCCGGCACCGGGGGGAAACAGGGCGGCCGTCGGGTCGGGGAACTCGACGAGGAAATGGTCTACGAGTCGCGGGTGGGTGACGTGTTTGCGCTCGGCGCCACCAGCTGGCGGATCGAGGACATCACCCACGACCGGGTGCTGGTCTCCCCCGCGTTCGGGCAGCCGGGCCGGTTGCCGTTCTGGAAGGGCGATTCCCTGGGCCGACCGGTGGAACTTGGCCGCGCGATCGGCGGATTTGTCCGCGAAACCTCTGTTGCCTCCCCCGAGGACGCGCAGGCGCGGTGCAAAGCGATCGGTCTCGATGACTGGGCGTCGGGAAACCTCCTGACCTACCTCGCCGAACAGCGTGCGGCCACCGAGATTGTCCCGAACGACCGCACCCTGGTGGTTGAACGGTTCCACGACGAACTCGGCGACTGGCGGGTGATCCTGCATAGCCCCTTCGGCATGCCGGTGCACGCCCCCTGGGCGCTCGCCGTCGGGGCGCGCCTCGAGCAGCGTTACGGCATGGACGGCTCGGCGATGGCCTCCGATGACGGGATCGTGCTGCGGGTGCCCTTGATGGATGATGAGCCGCCGGGTGCTGAGTTGTTCCTCTTCGACGCGGAGGAACTTGATGGCATCGTCACCACCGAGGTGGGCGGTTCGGCCCTGTTCGCCTCACGGTTCCGCGAGTGTGCTGCCCGCGCCCTCCTGCTGCCCCGGCAAAACCCCGGGAAACGCTCCCCACTCTGGCAGCAGCGGCAACGTTCGGCGCAGCTGCTCGACGTTGCGCGGAAGTACCCCACGTTCCCGATCGTCCTGGAGACGGTCCGCGAGTGCCTGCAGGACGTCTATGACCTGCCCGCGCTGAAGGACATCGCTGCCAGCATCGAGCGCCGGGAACTGCGCATAGTCGAAACGACCACCTCCCAGCCGTCTCCGTTCGCCCGATCCATGCTGTTTGGTTACGTAGCGTCCTTTCTCTACGAGGGCGATTCCCCGCTCGCCGAGCGCCGCGCCGCCGCCCTGTCATTGGATCCCACTCTCCTCAACGAGCTGCTCGGTCGCGCGGAACTGCGTGAACTGCTGGACCCGCAGGTCATTGCCACCACTGAAAGTGAACTGCAGCGCCTCGCACCGGACCGGACCGTGCGTGGTCTTGAAGGCGTCGCCGACCTCCTGCGGCTCCTCGGCCCGCTCACCACGCAGGAGGTAGCTGACCGGTTCCAGCCTCCTGAGGAGTCCGTCGCTACCCCAGCTGTCGAACAGGTGGGGTCGCTGCTCCTGCAACTCGGTCAGGCCAACCGGGCGCTGCAGGTCTTCATCGCCGGCGAGGAACGCTGGTCGGCTGTCGAGGATGCTGCCCGCCTGCGCGACGCGCTGGGGGTCCCACTGCCGATGGGCATCCCGCTGGCCTTCATCGAACCGGTGGCGGATCCGCTGGGAGACCTCGTGGGGCGCTACGCCCGCACCCATGGACCGTTCACCGCCGCCGAAACGGCGCGGCGCCTGGGCCTGGGGGTCGCCGTGGTGTTGACTGCCCTGCAGCGCCTCGCCGCAGACGGCCGGGTGGTCGAAGGTGAGTTCCGCCCGGTTGCCTCACTCCCCGAGAACACCCCCGCGTCCTCCCACACTGCGGCGCCCAGCGAATGGTGCGACGTCGAGGTGCTGCGTCGGCTCCGCCGTCGGTCCCTGGCCGCGCTGCGGCAGGAAGTGGAACCGGTGGACCCCGCAGCCTACGGCAGGTTCCTTCCCGCCTGGCAGCACGTCGGTTCCTCCCTCCGCGGGCTGGACGGGGTGGCCACCGTGGTCGACCAACTCTCGGGGGTTCCCATTCCGGCGTCGGCGTGGGAGCCGCTCATCCTCGCCTCACGGGTCGCCAACTACACGCCGGCGATGCTCGACGAGCTGACCGCCACCGGGGAGGTGGTCTGGTCCGGGGCCGGGTCGCTGCCCGGCAACGACGGGTGGATTGCCCTGCACCTGGCCGAGAACGCACCACTCACCCTCAGACCCGACCCGGTGTTCGAACCATCCGCCCTGCAACTGAACCTCCTGGAGCTCCTGGACCGGGGTGGCGCCTACTTCTTCAGGCAGTTGGTCGAGTCGCTCGACTCCGAGGCGCCACGGAACGATTCCGAGGTGGTCACCGCACTCTGGGAGCTGGTGTGGGGCGGCCGGATCAGTAACGACACCTTCACCCCCGTGCGGAGTCTGCTGGCCGGCGGCAAAACCGCCCACAAGCAGCGCGCCGCCCCGCCGCGCGCCCGGTCATCGCGGGTCGGACGGCTCGGCCGGGCGCCCGGTGCGTCCCTGACCGGGTCGTCAATGCGGGTCAAGGGTAACGACGACGGCGTCCGCGGCTACCAGCGCAGCACCCCTCCCATGGCGGCCGGCC
>NZ_ASZW01000185.1:8633-9003 GCF_000468215.1 Arthrobacter sp. CAL618
GACGGTGCTGCCGCAGGTCGAGACCGAAACCACCGTCCACGCCCATGCCACAGCCGAACTGCTGCTCGACCGGTACGGGGTGGTCACCCGCGGGTCGGTGGGCAGCGAAGGTACCCCCGGCGGGTTCGGACTGCAGTACAAAGTCCTGGCCCGGCTTGAGGAAATGGGCAGGTGCCGGCGCGGATACTTCATCGAACACCTCGGCGCCGCCCAGTTCGCCGTCCCCGCGACAGTGGACCGGTTGCGCTCGTTCGGAGCCGACGCCCAGCAGGAACGCCGCCCGGGTGAGGACCCCACCGTCGTGCGGTCCTCGATTGCCCTCGCCGCGACCGACCCGGCGAACCCCTATGGTGCGGCACTGGCGTGGCCC
>NZ_ASZW01000185.1:9013-16163 GCF_000468215.1 Arthrobacter sp. CAL618
GGGCACCGCCCTGGCCGGAAGGCCGGAGCGCTGGTGATCCTGCAGGACGGGCGGCTCGCCCTCTATGTGGAGCGGGGCGGCAAGACTGTCCTGGCGTTCACCGACGATTCGGCGGCCCTGCACGCCGCCGCGGCCGCGTTGGTAGCGATCATCCGGCGTGGGGCAGCCGAGAAAATGGCAATCGAAAAGGTCAACGGCGAGCCGGTCCTGGACTCGGAGGTGGGCCGCGCCCTGACCGCCGCAGGGTTCTACTCCACCCCGAGAGGGCTGAGGATCCGTGCCTGAGGGAGATACCGTCTGGCGCGCCGCCCGGGAACTGAATGCGGCCCTGGCCGGCCGCACGCTGACGCGCTGCGACATCCGGGTCCCCCGCTTCGCGACCGTCGACTTCACGGGCGAGACGGTGCAGAACGTGGTGGCGCGTGGAAAGCACCTGCTGATCCGGGTGGGGGGCGACGACGGCTGGACCATCCACTCGCACCTGAAGATGGAAGGCCTGTGGCATATCTACCCGAAGGGCGCCAAATGGCGCCGTCCGGCATTCAAAGCACGCTGCATTCTCGAAACGCCCGAGTCCGCCGCCGTCGGATTCGAACTGGGGTTACTGAAGGTCCTCCCCCGGTCCGGTGAGGATGAAGCTGTGGGCTATCTGGGCCCTGACCTGCTGGGGCCGGGCTGGGACCCCGACGAGGTGCTGCGTCGTCTGCTGTCGCAGCCCGACCGGCCGATTGGGCTGGCCCTGCTGGATCAACGGAACCTTGCGGGCATCGGAAACGTGTATCGATGTGAGCTGTGCTTCCTCGCCGGGGTGCACCCTCTGACCCCGGTCGCCGGGGTCAGGGACCTGCCGCGGATGGTGGCACTGGCGAAGAAGCTGCTGGAAGCAAACAAGGCACGGTCCACTCGAGCCACCACCGGCAATCTGAGGGGCGACACGCTGTGGGTCTATGGCCGGGAACACCGCGGCTGCCTGCGGTGCGGCACCAGGGTGACCCTGGAACAGCTCGGGGACAACGCCCTGGAATTGCGGGATTTGTACTACTGTCCGTATTGTCAGCCAGCCAGTCCGACCGCCGCCCAATGACGTCATCCACCACAACCCGAGGGGACCTATGAGTTGGGCGGAAACCCTGCCGGCGTTTGCGGTCGCCATCCTCGTGGTCTTCGGGCCCGGGCTGGCCTGGGGTGCGGCGCTGGGGTTGCGCCGGTTGACTCTGCTGGCCCTGGCCGGACCGTTCAGTATCACGGCGGTGGTAGTGTCCGCCGAGGTCGCCGCCCTCGCTGGTGTTGATTGGTCGCTGGCACCGGTGCTGGCCGTCACCGTCACGGTTGGCGCCGCGTTGTGGCTGCTGCGCCGCAGCTTCGGGCAACTGATCCACGGCGACGTCGCGAATGCTGAACCGCTGGCCCGTTGGGCGCCGGTCCTCATCGCGTGGGCGGTCGCTGCGGTGCCGGTGGCGGCGTGGATGTTCTGGATGTTCGGCGTGCCGGAGAACATCGCCCAATCCCACGACAACATTTTCCATCTCAACGCCCTGCGCTACATCTCCGAAACCGGCAACTCGTCATCGCTGACCCTGGGCTATCTGGGAAGCCGGGAAGGCACGTTCTATCCGGCCGGCTGGCATGCGATGGTGTCACTGGTCATGGCGACCGCTGGCATTCCACTAACCGCTGCCATCAACGTGGCCAATCTGGTGCTGATCACCGGGATCTGGAGTCTGGGCTGCCTTTTCCTGGTCAGCCGCCTCACCGGGGAGCGAACCATGCCCCTGCTGGTCGCCGCCGTGCTATCCACCGCCTACAGTTCCTTCCCCTATCTGCTGCTGGAGTTCGGGGTGGTCTACCCCTTCATGCTGTCCATCGCGATTCTCCCGGCAGCACTGGGGGTAGTGATCCAGCTCGTGGGGGCGGGCACCGAGGTGCCCCTCAGATGGTTCGGGAGCCTCCTGCTGTTGCTGGGCCTGCTACCCGGCCTGCTCCTGGCCCACCCCTCGTCCCTTCTGAGCCTCCTGGCGCTGGCCGCGCCAGCCATCCTCGCGGTGGCGTACGCCCGGTTCCGGTCCGAACGCGGCCGACGACGACTGGCGGTGGCCGCGGGCACGGTCACGTTCGTGGTGCTCTCTGCGGTCCTGTGGATGACGGTGCGCCCCGCCCGGTCCACCAACTGGGACCAGATGGGCGATGCCGGTGGAGCCATTTCGGAAGTGGTGT
Source organism: Arthrobacter sp. CAL618 (assembly GCF_000468215.1). Classification (NCBI taxonomy): domain Bacteria; kingdom Bacillati; phylum Actinomycetota; class Actinomycetes; order Micrococcales; family Micrococcaceae; genus Arthrobacter; species Arthrobacter sp. CAL618. The sequence continues at coordinate 11,228 of NZ_ASZW01000185.1, forward strand.
TCCACGGACCGCTTGGCCGACCGATAGCTCTCCTGGCCGCGATCCTCACCGCCGTGGGAGCCGCCGTCGTGCTGTATCTGCGCAGCCATCGGTGGGTGATCGTCATGTATCTGGTGGCCGGCACGCTATTCGTCGTCGGCAGCTGGCAGGAAGCACCCACCCTCCGGTGGATCGTCGCGGGGGTCTGGTACAACGACTACTTCCGGATCAGTGCGATGCTCGCCCCGGCGGGGATGCTGGTGGCCAGCATCGGAGGCGTCGCGCTGGCCGGTTCCCTGATGCAGACGGCGCGGCGGGTCCGCTCGACCCGCAGTGCCCCGGAGCCCGTCTGGTTTGTGCCGTTGGTGACCACCGTGCTGGTGGTCATTGGGTTGGCGGTGGCGCCGCTGTTTGCGGTGCAGCGGGCGGTCAGCGAGGCCGCCTACCACTACCGGTATACCGAAGAGTCCCGGTTGCTGACCTCGGATGAGTTGGCGTTGCTGCAGCGCCTACCCGAGCACGTCCCCGCCGACGCGGTGATTGCGGGCCAGCCGCTGACCGGGGCGGCTCTCAACTATGCGTTCGCTGGCCGGAGATCCCTCCTGCCCTTCGGGACCAGCCCGGCTACAGCCGAGGCCAGGCTCATCTTTGACGAGCTGGACACCATGCGGGAAAACCCTGAGGTCTGCGCGGCTGTACGCAGCACCAACACAACCTTTGTCCTGGACTTCGGAACCGACTCGGTCCATGGCGGGGACGCACCGGTGTTCTCCGGCCTCAGGGACCTCTCCCCCAGCGCTGGCTTCGAGCTGGTAGACCGGGAAGGTGATGCAGCCCTGTACAAGATAGTGGGCTGCCCCTAGCGCGTACCCTTGATAGGTGATGCAATCCCCGCTTCCTGTCCGCAACGGTGTCAACGCCACCCGGTTGCGCCTGCCCACTGAGGGCCCGTGGGGTACCGCACTCGACTACATTCTGGACCGGTGGGACCATGTGGATCCCGAGGGCATCGCCGCCCGCTTCGACCGCGGTGAGGTGGTCGCACTGAACGGGGAGCGGCTGACCCGGACCACCCCGCTCGCCGAGCACACCTTCGTCTGGTACTACCGCGAGTTGCCGGTTGAGGAACGCCTGCCCGTGGAGGTGAACATCCTGCACCAGGACGACAACCTGCTGGTGGTGGACAAACCCCATTTCCTTCCCACCACTCCGGGCGGCCGGTACGTGGCCGAGTCGGCGCTGGTGCGGTTGCGCGTTCAGCTGGACCTCCCCGATCTGATCCCCATGCACCGTTTGGACCGGCTGACGGCGGGAATTCTGTTGTTTTCCACCAATCCGGCGACTCGGGGGAACTACCAGCTGCTGTTCGAGAACCGGCTGATCTCCAAGGAGTACGAGGCCGCCGCGCCGGTGGACCCGGCCCTGGACCTGATGGACCATCCGCGGGTGGTGCGCAGCCGGATCGTCAAGAGCCGCACCTATCTGCTGGCGCAGGAGGTGGCCGGTGAACCCAACACTGAAACCCTGGTCAGCCTGGTCGAAGAACGGGACGGGTGCGGACGTTACCGGCTCACCCCGCATACCGGCAAAACCCACCAGCTTAGACTGCACATGGCGGGGCTGGGGCTCGGGATCATCAACGACCCGTTCTACCCGGTACTGCACCCTCAGGCACCCGACGATTACACCAGGCCGCTCCAGTTGCTGGCCAAGAGTATCGGGTTCAATGACCCGCTCAGCGGCACCCCCCGGCGGTTCGACAGCGAGCTACAGCTCCAGAACTTCGCCTAACGCGGTTCCCTGCTCTAGACCGCACCCCGCAGGACCCCTGTAGATTGGGACGGTGGACCTCACCGATCTCGGAGCATGGTCACCGCTGTTCCATCCTCTGACCTTCGTCATCGTGGTGATCGACGTGTTCATTCCAGCTGTGCCCTCCGAATTTTTGGTAATCGCGTCGGGCACCATGGCGTCCGAAGGTGCCCTGCTGCTGCCCGTCGCCCTGTTGACGGCCACCCTGGGCAGCTGGCTGGGCGATATCATCCTGTACCTGCTGTTCCGCAACCGCCTGACCTCATGGTTGGACAAGTTCAAGTGGGGGCGCAGCATCCATCGGAGCATCCGGGGCGCCGTGGAAAAGGCCGGGAAGTCACCGACTTACGCCGGGCTCATTGCCCTCCGGTTCCTTCCTGCTGGCCGTTCTGCGGGCGTCGCGGCGGCAGGCATCGCTAATCTTCCGATCCGCCCCTTCCTCGTGTGCGCCGCCGTCGGGGGCATCCTTTGGGCCTCCTGGCTGGTGATGCTCGGGTATATCACGGACGTCACCACAGGCTTCCCGTTGTGGGTCAGTGCCCTCCTGGGAATGGGTGTAGGTACGCTGGTGGGACTTGTCATTGCCGCATTCCTCGCGCTCAAGCAACGCCGGAAGGTTAAAACCACTAATGAGCACCCCGACCCCGCCCGTTCCCCGACTGCCGAACAAACCGACTAGTTCGCCAGCCGCGGCGCAGGATTCCCGGGAGCCGCACTCCTCCTCGGACGAAACCGGACACGGTCAGGTGTCTCCCGCGTTGGAGCGCCTGCGGGCTGGCCGCCCCAAAATCGGATTAGCCAGCGGGCCGACGGCGGAGCACCCCCCGGGCTCGATCGCTGCCCCTGCACCCGATGCCGGCCCCCGGCCGCCCGCGGGGGAACGACGGAGCGCGTCCCGTGCTGCTGCTCGCCGAGCAGCGCGGGGCAGCAGCACCGTTATTCAGAGTGTCAGGTCGTGGGACCCGGACCTGGTCAGGCGGATCGCAGTCACAATCGTGGTGATTGGATCGACTCTGGGCACCGCCAATGCCGCAGGGGCCCTCGGCGGACCGGATATCCGGGAGGCTTCATTGGGGACATTCGATCCCGCGGCGACGCTGGTCTCACCCGCCTTCCCTGCACCCTATTTGTGGCTGGTGATCGGGGCCGGGTTGCTCGGCTACACCGCGCACCAGTGGCTGCCGTCCCAACGGCGTAGTCCCCGGCACCGGCTGCTTGGCTGGCTGGTCGTGGCTTCGCTGCTCGTCACACTTGCATGGGCGCTCACCCTCCAGCAGGCCAACGCGACGGCGAGCCTGGTGCTGATCTGGCTGCTGGTGGTTCTTCTGCTGGGTGCCCTGCGGTGGCTCAACCGCTACCCGGCGCAGACCAGGACTGAGGCTGCCCTCGTGGACGTCCCGCTCGGGCTGTTCCTCGGCTGGGCTGGGGTCACCGCAGTGGTCCACACCGGAGCGGTGCTGACGGTCCTGGAAGTCGACTGGCTGGGGTGGGGTGCCCAGCGTTGGGCCCTGATCGGAGTCATCCTGCTCATTCTGGCGGCGATGGCCGTATGCATGACGGATCGTGGCCGGATCGCCGTCGCTATGGCTGTGGTCTGGGGAGTGACACTGATAGTGCCCGAGCGGTTGTTCGGCGACCTGCAATCAACCCCCGTGGCCTTCGCAGCCGGGCTGGGTGTCTTCTTCCTGATCATCTCTGCCGGATCGCGGCGGCACCGGGTGGACCATGCCTACCGTCGTGAATTGCGCGCACGACAGATGGCTACAGTCGCTCCCATCGATTTCTACGACGACGGAGAACCCGCAGGATCCCCACTGTAGCCACCCGCTCCACTGCGTGGCGCATGTTCACTGCAGCGCTGATTGCCTGCCGCGCCCCGGTCTCGTAGTCGGTTTCCTCGACCAGGAACCGGAGTGTGATCCGCGGTACTCCGGCCACCACGTCCAGCTGCTTTGCTTCCACCAGGTGGGCCGCCCCCAGAGCGGCCGTAGCGGAATCCATCACCGCCTCCGGTGGATGGCCGGGGAGCAATCCCATGATGTCGAGTTGGGCACGGAACGAGGGCATCCCCCCAGTCTGCCACCGCTGGCCCTCTAGTCGCGGTCCTCGTGTGGGGCGGTCACCAGGTCTTCGGCGGAGCCGATCCCCGACGCGTCGGGAACAAGCGCTGCTTTCCCAGCCGGCGGCGCGTTCGACGATAGTGACAAGCTTCTGATGATCGACGGCGAACCGCACCCCTGCTTTGGGCACGAGCACGACTTCCGGATCAAGTCCCTAGTTCGAGCCTCGGATCGGGTGGCTCAGGGATTTCATTTTGTCGTTGACGATCCACCTAAGCAGGGTGGCGACCCACAGTGACTGCCCGATGTGATTCAGGTACCAGATGGGACAAGTTCAGTCTTCTAGTTGATCGCCGAAAGCCCTGTGATCGCCCGACCGACAATGAGGGTGTTGATTTCATAGGAACCCTCATAGGTGTAGATTGCCTCGGCGTCGGCGAAGATTTTGCCCATCCGGAAGTCGGTGGTGATGCCGTTGCCGCCGAGGATCCCGCGTCCCAGTGCGACAGTTTCCCGCATTCGTGCGGTGGTGTAGGCCTTGGCCAGCGCTGCCTGCGGCATGTCCCCTCCGCCGTCCTCCTGCAGCTGGGCCACCCTCGCCATCATCCCCAGGCTGGCCGTGGTGTTGCCGAGCATCCGCACCAGTTGGTCCTGCACCAATTGGAAACCGCCGATGGGGCGACCGAACTGGTGGCGCTCCACCGCGTATTGGCGGGCGACGTCGAACGCGGCCAGCTGCTGGCCCACCGCCTGCCAGCCGACGAGGATCCGGGAGCCGCGCAGCAGCCGACGGGTATCGGCGAAGGTACTGATACCGGCGAACCGGTCCGCTTCGGGGACCCGCACATTGTCGAGCACGATGTCGGCGTTTTGGACGGTACGCAATGCGATCTTGTTCTCGATCCGGGTGCGGGTTATCCCCGGTAGTGTTGCGTCCAGGATGAAGCCCCTGATGCTTCCGTCGGCGGTGTCTTTGGCCCAGAGCAGCATGTAGTCGCAGAACGTCCCGTTCCCGATCCAGCGTTTGGCTCCGTTGAGGACCCAGGTGTCGCCGTCGCGCGTGGCCGTCGTGGACAGGCCTCCCG
>NZ_ASZW01000186.1:0-2372 GCF_000468215.1 Arthrobacter sp. CAL618
GGCTCGGTGAGCGCAAACGCGCCGGTAATCTTCAGATCCATCGCGTCCTGGAGGAGACGGGCCTTCTGATCTTCGGACCCGAACTCGTGCAATGCTTCGACAAACAGGTCGTGGTGCACCATGAAGAACGTGGCCAGGGACGTGTCCGCGCGGGTCATTTCAGCGATGACCATGCCGCCGAAGAGGTAGCTGTACCCCTGTTGGACGGGCGTGCTCAGGTTCAGTGCGGCGAGTTTGGGCAGCACCTCGATGGGAAACTCGGCCCGGTTCCACCACTCCTCCGCCGACGGAGCGACCTCTTTAGCAAGAAAGTCACGGACGTCGTCGAGTTTGGCGCTTTCGGTGGGGCTGAGGAGGGATTCGAAGCCCATAAAATCGGCGGAGGGGAGGGTGCTCTCCATTGAGCTGTTCCTTTCTGGGCTGCGCTGGGCAGCTATTTCGGCGCCATCCGGATGGCACCGTCGAGGCGAATCGTTTCGCCGTTGAGCATCTGATTCTGCACGATGTGGGAGACGAGGGCTGCGTACTCGGCGGGCTTGCCGAGCCGGGACGGGTGAGGGACCTGGGCGCCGAGGGAATCCTGCGCCTCCTGGGGCAGCCCCGACATCATTGGGGTCTCGAAAATCCCGGGCGCAATGGTGACCACCCGGATCAGCGACCGGGCCAGTTCACGCGCGATGGGCAGGGTCATCGCGGCGACGGCACCCTTGGAGGCGGCATAGGCTGGCTGGCCGATCTGACCGTCGAACGCTGCGACTGACGCGGTGTTCACAATGACCCCGCGTTCAGCCGAGCCGTCCTCCGGCGTCACGGGATCGGTTGCTGCCATCGCCTCCGCGGACAACCGGATCACGTTGAAGGTGCCGATCAGGTTGATGTTGATGACCTTGGTGAACTGCTCCAGGGGAAGTACCCCGTCACGTCCGAGGACCTTCCCGGGGGTGGCGATCCCCGCGCAGTTGACCACTGTGCGAAGCGGGCCGAGCGCAACAGCAGTATCGACCGCAGCCTGGACCTGTGCTGGATCGGTGACGTCTGCCGGGGCAAACACGGCCCGGTCGCCCAGCGCGGCAGCGAACTCGGCGCCGGCCGACTGGGGCAGGTCCACCAGCACCACGGTGGCGCCTTCGCCGTGCAGTTGCCTGGCAGTGGCCTGTCCCAGGCCGGAGGCTCCTCCGGTGATCAGGGCCACAGTGTGGTTGATGTCCATGAAGTCTCCTCGAGTTGGTGCCATTGGGCGATTTGCCGCCATTTGGTGCTGGGATGGAACCTGATGCCCACTAAACATTACTGTGACGTAGCCCATACTGCATCCGGGGTGGCCGGGAATTGGCAGATTGCTCAATACAGGTACCGCGCTGTCCGGCTAGGGTGGTTTTATGCTCAATTCGCGGGAGGAACACCCGGTCCGTACAGCCGGGTTGCGGGCTCGGGCCGCAGCTGAATCCGTGGGGTCCAGGTTCGGTCATCGGCTGTGGGGTCTGCCGGGCACCCACCTCGGCGCCGTGCGTTTTCCTCCCGGGCGGGGCCTGTCCCCCTGGCACTATTGGTGGCAGGCTCATTACCTTGACGCACTGGTGGATGCGGCCCTGCGCGAATCCGATGAGTGTGCCGCCGAAAAGCAGGCTGTCACGGCACGCCGGCTGCTCCGGAGCATCTACTTACGCAACGGACTGCGCTGGACCAACTCTTATTACGACGATATGGCGTGGCTTGCGCTCGCCGCCGATCGGTTCCGTCAGCTGGGGCGCGGCGGTGGACATCCCGGCTCGCCTCTGATGCGGGCGCTTCGGTCTGCGCACACCCCCGAGCTCGACGGCGGGCTGTACTGGAACACCGACCGTGACTTCAAGAACACCCCGGCCACGGGACCCGCCGCCCTGTTGTTCGCCCGGCGAGGCGATACGGTCCGGGCCCAGGAGCTGGTCGACTGGCTGCAGGGTCGCCTGCAGGATCCCCGCACCGGGTTGTTCCAGGATGGTATCCGGATCGCTGGCGGACGCGAGAGGCTGATACCAACCATCTACACCTATAACCAGGGGCCCGTGCTTGGTGCCCTCCTGGAACTCGGTGGGCCGGATAACCTGTCCAGTGCTGAAGACCTGATCCTCGCCGTCGACAAGCAGCTGACGCACGACGGCGTGCTGTGGACGCATGGTGGGGGCGACGGCGGATTGTTCACCGGAATTCTGGCCCGCTACCTGGCTGTCGCTGCTGCGACCCCCGCCCTGCCGTCCGCGACACGGCGCACCGCCGGAGCACTGGTGACGACGACGGCCGAGACGCTGTGGACCGGACGGACTGTACCTGACGGGACGCCAGCGCCGAAGCGGAAGACGGCGCAGGGGACGACGGCCCGCGGCGGCACCGGC
>NZ_ASZW01000187.1:0-1897 GCF_000468215.1 Arthrobacter sp. CAL618
GGGTGTGCTGGAATTCCCGGCAGGAACCGGGGCCGACGCTGGCACCCGGGGCTCCGAGCTGTCGACGCAGCTGCAGGCGTGGATGATTCTGGAAGCCGCCTACCGGGTGACCGCGGGCGTCGGCACCGAGGCCGAAACGACCGGATAGGCCAGCGCCCGGTGCCTGATACCCACCGTCACCCGGTCCCCGCGGCGCGGCAGATCGGGGGCGGCGACCCGTGCGCGCACGGTGAAGCCGGACGGCAACTCAAGACCGACCAGGGCATCGTGGCCCGCGTAGGACACTGCGGTGACTGTCGCATCCGTCCCGCCAGCCGTCACATCCAACCATTCCGGGCGGAGCATGACGCACACCGGTGAACCGTCCACCGGTTCGCTGCCGTCGGCCATCTCGGCCTCCACCAGCCCCAGAGCACACTGCACCCGGCCGCCGGCCCACAAACCATCCATTTCCACGGTGTCCCCGACGAAGGCTGCCACCCAGCGGCTGATCGGGCGCTCATACACTTCGTGGGGCGTGCCCCACTGGAGGATCCGGCCCTCCCGCATCACCGCAACATAGTCGGCCAGGGACAACGCCTCCTCCTGGTCGTGGGTGACGAGCAGGCTGGTGTTGCTTTGGCCTCGCAACAGGTCCGCGACCTCCCGGCGAAGGGTTGACCGGAGTTGGGGGTCCAGGGCAGCGAACGGCTCATCGAGGAGCACCAGATCGGGCCGTGGTGCGAGGGACCGGGCGAGTGCCACCCGTTGCGCCTGGCCGCCGGAAAGCTGGGATGGTGCCCGGTCGATCAGTTCGCCGAGGCCCACCATCGCGGCGAGGTCCGCGATCCGCCCGGACCTGCCAGCGCTCCGCTTCAGCCCGAAACCGATGTTCTCGCCGACCGTCAGGTGAGGGAAGAGTGAGGCGTCCTGCGGGACCCAGCCGACACCCCGCTTCTCGGGTGCCCGTTGGACCGTAGGAGAAGAGAGGAGATTCTCGCCCACCCGGATGGTTCCACCCGCCGCCGGGAGCAATCCGGCGATGGCTCGCAGCAGGGTGGTTTTGCCACAACCGCTCGGGCCCAGGACAGCGGTGAGCGATCCCCTCGGGATCTCCAGGTGCACGCCGTCGAGCACCGTCGTGCCCCCGTAGGCAACGCTCAGCCCATCAATGACTACCCAGCTCACAAGTCCTCCTTCGCTACGCCCCGGAATCCAGAAAGCACCACCGCCGGGACGGCGGCGAGCAGCACCAGGGTGGCCGCGTAGGGTGCGGCAGCCCCATACTCGAACACTGTGGTCCTGGACCACAGTTCTGTCGCGAGGGTGGCGGTGCCGGTGGGGCGCAACAGCAGCGTCGCAGGCAATTCTTTCATGACCGAGATGGCTACCAGCAGCGCGCTAACTCCGATACCGGGCAGCGCCAGCCGCGCGGTCACCCGCCACCAGGTCTGCAGCGGGGACAACCCCAGCATTCGGGACACGTCAACCAGGTTTTCCGGCACCGCGGCTATCCCGTTGCGCATGGTGCCGATAGCCTTCGGCATGAACAGGACGGCGTACCCGAAGATCAGCACCACTACGGTTTGGTACAGGATTGGGACCGCCCCAAGCGCGAAAAACACCAGCGACAGACCCACCACAATGCCGGGGAGCGCGTGCCCCAGGAACCCGACCGCCTCGACTGCCGCGATCAGGCGCCCACGATAGCGTGCGGCCAGGACCGCGATGGGGAGGGCCAACAACACTGCTGCGACGGCCCCGGCTGCGGCGAGTCCCAGCGTGGCCCCAATCGCCTCAATCAGGCGGCTGACGTCCATCTCGCGTAACGTCGCAGCGTCCAGCAGGCGGCTGGTGAGTCCTCCGACGGGCACGACGACGGCGACCACTGGGGCGGCCAGTACCAGGGCCAGCGCCC
>NZ_ASZW01000188.1:0-2652 GCF_000468215.1 Arthrobacter sp. CAL618
GGGCAGCTACCGCGACTGACCGGGCAGCTACCGCGACTGACCGGGCAGCTACCGCGACCGACCGGGCAAAGACCCCTGCTACTGGGCGGTCTTCGTCCAGCCGTTGGCGTCCGGGCCGTCTTCGAGGCCTTTCGCACGGACCTGCATGACGACGTCGGCCGCTGACTGCACGGCGTCGTCGGCACCTTTACGGCCGCTGGTGTCGGCTGTGCCCGCCGCGTAGCCGATCAGGAACGCGCTGATTGCCCCGGCGTTGGGGGACACCGTCTCGGACGTCTGGGCGGCGACCTCCACGATTCGCTCGTGGTCCACCTCCAGGTCGAGGATCTGCAGTGCCTGGGTGAGCTGGCGGCTCCATTCGCTGAGAGTGCGCAGTTCGTCGTTGCCTGTCATATGGGACTCCGTAAATTGTGGGAAGTTTGGTGCCCTCAAGAATTAGCATCTGCGGGCACTTTCCACAACGTTGGCCAGTCGAGCGGACGGTACCCAATAATGGACTCATGGCCTCCCCCATAGAGCACCTCGACGTCGCGATCATCGGGGCGGGGCTCTCGGGCATCGGCGCCGCCCACCGGCTGCGCACCGAATGTCCCGGCAAGTCGTTCGCCATCTTTGAGGCGCGCGACGCGATCGGCGGCACCTGGGACCTCTTCCGCTACCCGGGCGCCAGATCCGATTCCGACATGTTCACCCTCTCCTACCCCTGGCGGCCCTGGACCGTACCGGAATCCATCGGCGACCAGCCAGCCATCCTGAACTACCTGCAGGACGCAGCCGAGGAATCGGGCGTGACGCCACACATCCGCTTCGCCACCCGCATGGTGAGTGCCGACTTTTCCTCGGAGACCTCCCGCTGGACGCTGCACCTGGACACCGACGACGACGACGGCGCCACCCACCGCCGCACCGTCACCTGCTCGTTCCTGTACGCCTGCACCGGGTACTACAACTACACCCAGCCGTACCAGCCTGACCTCCCGGGCCTTGAGGACTTCACGGGCGATGTGATCCACCCCCAGTTCTGGCCGGCCGGCTTCGATTACACGGACAAGCGGGTGGTCGTGGTTGGGAGCGGCGCCACCACCATCACGCTGGTCCCGGCAATGGCCGACGACGCCGCCCACGTCACCATGCTGCAGCGATCGCCGTCCTACGTGGTGACGGTGCCGCGCCGGGACCGGTTCTCCGACGCCGCACGGAAGATCCTGCCGGCGGGTCCGGCCCACCGGGTGGCCCGGGCCCGCAATGTTCTCTACCCGCTGGGGTTCTACCAGCTGTGCATGAGGCTGCCGCGGGTGGCGAAGGCGTACCTGAGGTATCAGGCGCGCGGGATCCTCAAGGACGAACAGCAGATCCGTGACCATTTCACCCCTACCTACAACCCGTGGGAGCAACGGGTGTGTGCTGCGCCGGACGGTGACTTCTATCGGTCGCTGGCGTCGGGGAAGGCGTCGGTGGTGACGGATCGGATCGACCGGTTCACTGCCGGCGGGGTCCGGCTTGCGTCGGGGCGGGAGCTGGCGGCCGACGTCGTCGTCACCGCTACCGGGCTGGCCCTGCAATCCCTCGGCGGCTCGAACCTGAGTGTTGACGGCGTCCCCGTGGAACTCGGTGAGTCGTTGATCTACCGTGGCGTCCTGGTCAGCGGGGTACCGAACTTTGGCTACTCCCTGGGGTACACGAATGCGTCCTGGACGTTACGCTCGGACCTCAGCGCCCGGTACGTGTCCCGGCTGCTCAAGCACATGGACCGCAACGGGCACACGGTGGCAGTCCCGGTGCCCGCCTCAGGTATGGCGCGGCGGCCACTGCTGGCCCTGTCGTCGAACTTCATGCTGCGGGCCGTGAAAGTGTTTCCGCGACAGGGTTCGGGCACCCCCTGGACGCTGGGCGCCAACTACCTCCTGGATGTGCCGCGGGTGATGCTGGGCAAAGTCAGCAAGCAGATGGCGTTCGACGCCGTTCCCGGTCGAGGGTCCGTCCGGCAGCGCAAAAAAGTGGCGTAACTGCACGTCTGGCCGCAGGAAAGTGGCTTGGCCGCACGCAAGTGGTTGCCCCACCACTGATCTGGGGCTGGAGCACTTTTCTGCCGGGAGCGGCCGCCCCGCAGGCTCCGGAACCGGCATCGACGGCGAGGTGGGGCGCCGCTATTCGGTCTTCGCGGCCGACTTCAACAAATCCAGCCGCAGTGCGCGGGCGGTTTCCATGTGCTGCCGGGCGATCTGCCGGGCGTCGTCGGCGCGCTGATCGATGATGGCCCGCACCAGCGCCTCATGCTCGTCCAGCGCATCTTCCCACCGGTTGCCAACGGACAGGGTCGACCGAGGCGTGTTGATGAGGTGGGTGGAGAGCCGCTCCAGCAGGTCCTGCAACACCCGGTTGTGCGCGGCCGTACTGACGGCCGCATGGAATTCGACGTTGCAGCGGATCCGGGTCTGGTCATCCGGGGAATCGAGTTCCCGGTCCCGCTCAACCAGTGCCTCAAGGCGCATGATGTCCGAGGCGGTCCTGCTGCTGGACGCCTGTCCGGCCGCTTCCTGTTCGAGCATCACCCGCAGGTCGTAGATCTGGATGACTTCCTGGGGGTCAATCTGCGGCACCTGAAGGCCCCGCGCGGCGCGCTCCAGCAGACGCTCGTGCTGGAGCCGGCTG
>NZ_ASZW01000188.1:2662-5571 GCF_000468215.1 Arthrobacter sp. CAL618
GCGGATGGGAGTCCGCGAGACGCCAAAGCGCTCCGAAAGGCCCACCTCGCGCAGCGGGGTCCCGGGAGGATGGACACCTGCCAGAATCTCGCTGCGCAGCACACGGAAGACCACTGAGCCGTCGACGCGTCCCGTCGAATCTGCCGGATCAGACACTTTCAACCGGTTCAGACACTTGGTGCTCCTCTAAGTAGGACCTGAATTTTAGGCACCCTATCCACGGGTGTGGGCTAGGACATTACTCATGGAACAGCCATTCGGACGCGTCGACGAGCGACTCGGGTGGAACTGCTAGACGGCGATCTGGCGCAGCACGTACTGCAGGATGCCACCGTTGCGGTAGTACTCGGCTTCACCCGGAGTGTCGATCCGCAGGACTGCCTCGAAGGTGATGGGCTCGCCGCCACCCTCAGGGGTCGCCGTGACGGTGACGGTCTTCGGGGTGGTGCCATTGTTCAGTTCGGTCACGCCGGACACCGCGAAGGTCTCGGTGCCGGTGAGGCCCAGCGTCTCGGCGTTCTCACCCTGGGGGAACTGCAGGGGCAGCACGCCCATACCAATGAGGTTGGAGCGGTGGATCCGCTCGTAGCTCTCGGTGATGACCGCACGGACGCCCAGGAGCGCGGTGCCCTTGGCAGCCCAGTCACGGGATGAACCCGAACCATATTCCTTGCCGGCCAGAATCACGAGCGGCGTGCCAGCGGCCTGGTAGTTCATCGCCGCATCGTAGACGGCAGCCTGTGGCGCGTCGGCCTGGCTGAAGTCGCGGGTGAAACCACCCTCAACGTCCTCGAGGAGCTGGTTGCGGATCCGGATGTTCGCGAACGTGCCACGGATCATCACTTCGTGGTTGCCCCGGCGTGAGCCGAAGGAGTTGAAGTCCTTGCGCTCCACACCGTGCTCGAGCAGGTAGCGACCCGCTGGAGTATCGGACTTGAAGGAGCCGGCCGGTGAGATGTGGTCGGTGGTGACCGAATCCCCCAGCTTCAACAGAACGCGTGCACCCTCGATGTCGGTGACGGGTTCCGGTTCGGCCTTCATGCCCTCGAAGTATGGAGGCTTCCGGACGTAGGTGGATTCCGGATCCCACTCGAAGGTGTCACCGGCCGGGGTGGGCAGGGACTGCCAGCGCTCGTCGCCATCGAAGATGGTTGAGTAGCTGGCCTTGAACATTTCCTTGTCGATCGACGCGTCGATGATCTGCTGCACCTCAACCGGGTTCGGCCAGATGTCCTTCAGGAAGACGTCGTTGCCGTCGTCGTCCTGGCCCAGTGGATCGGCAGCGAAATCGAAGTCCATGGTGCCGGCGAGGGCGTAAGCGACCACCAGCGGCGGGGAGGCCAGGTAGTTCATCTTCACGTCCGGGTTGATCCGGCCCTCGAAGTTGCGGTTACCGGAGAGGACCGCGGTGACCGCGAGATCGGCGTCGTGGATGGCCTGGGTGATCTCCTCATCGAGGGGACCCGAGTTGCCGATGCAGGTGGCGCAACCGTAGCCCACCACGAAGAAGCCGAGCTTCTCCAGGTACGGGATCAGTCCTGACTTCTCGTAGTAGTCGGTGACCACCTTCGAGCCGGGGGCGACCGAGGTCTTGACCCAGGCCTTGGAGGTCAGGCCCTTCTCGACGGCGTTGCGGGCCAGCACTGCTGCCGCCATCATCACTGACGGGTTGGACGTGTTGGTGCACGAGGTGATCGACGCGATGGTGACCGCCCCGTGGTCCAGGGTGAAGCTGCGGCCGTCGGCGGTAACGACGTCGATCGGGCTGGAGTCGCGGTCTGGTTCGGTCTTGGTGACCGTCTCGTGCGGGTGATCGTCGATCTTGGTGGCCGCACCGGTGGATGAGGGCGGGTCGGAGGCGGGGAAGGATTCCTCGAGGGCCTCGTCGACGGTCGCGCCCTCTTCCTCGACCGAGCGGTGCACGTAGTTTTCCAGGTCGCTGCGGAACTGCGGCTTGGCGTTGGTCAGCTCGACGCGGTCCTGGGGACGCTTCGGGCCGGCGATCGAGGAGACCACAGTCGAAAGGTCCAGTTCCAGGTACTCGGAGAAGGCAATCTCCTTGCTGGGGTCATGCCACATGCCCTGAGCCTTGGCGTAGGCCTCGACCAGTGCCAGGTTCTCCTCCGAGCGGCCGGTCAGCCGCAGGTAGTCCATGGTGACTTCATCGATCGGGAACATGGCAGCGGTGGAGCCGAACTCCGGGCTCATGTTGCCGATGGTGGCCCGGTTGGCCAGGGGCACAGCGCTGACGCCTTCGCCGTAGAACTCGACGAACTTGCCAACGACGCCGTGCTTGCGCAGCTTCTCGGTGATGGTGAGCACGACGTCGGTCGCGGTGGCGCCGGCGGGGATCTCACCGGTGAGCTTGAAGCCCACCACCCGAGGGATCAGCATGGAGACGGGCTGGCCCAGCATGGCAGCCTCGGCTTCGATGCCGCCGACCCCCCAGCCGAGCACGCCGAGCCCGTTGACCATGGTGGTGTGCGAGTCGGTGCCGACGCAGGTGTCGGGGTAGGCCTGCAGGGCGGTGGTGCCGTCGGTGGTGACCTCACGGGTCATCACCGTGCGGGCCAGGTACTCAAGGTTGACCTGGTGGACAATACCCATGCCGGGCGGCACCACCAGGAAGTCATCGAACGCGGTCTGACCCCAGCGCAGGAACTGGTACCGCTCGCCGTTGCGCTGGTACTCGATCTCGATGTTGCGCTCGAGTGCGTTGGCGTTGCCGGCGAAGTCGATCTGCACCGAGTGGTCAATGACCAGTTCGGCCGGCGCCAGCGGGTTGACGCGCTTGGGGTCTCCACCGAGTTCGACGACTGCCTCGCGCATGGTGGCGAGGTCGACGACGCAGGGCACACCGGTGAAGTCCTGCATGATCACGCGGGCCGGGGTGAACTGGATCTCGGTGT
>NZ_ASZW01000189.1:0-7267 GCF_000468215.1 Arthrobacter sp. CAL618
CGGCGCCCCAGTCTCCGGCGCCCCAGTCTCCAGCGCCTCTACCCATACCCATACCTGGCCCGGCCCCTGCCCCGCCCCACGCCGAGCCGGACCCCGGCACCGCGCCAACACCGCCAGCACCGGCCCCCGCACCAGCTCCAGCCCCCGCTCCGGCACCGGGCCCCGCACCGATCGTTGACGACCCCGCCGGAGCCCAGGCCTATGCTTCATCCCGACTACCGTCGTTCGGGTGGAACGGAGACGAGTTCCAGTGTCTGGTCAACCTATGGAACAAGGAATCCCGGTGGCTGACCAGCGCGAACAACCCGTACAGCGGGGCCTACGGTATTCCCCAATCCCTACCCGGCAGCAAGATGGGCAGCGCCGGCGCTGACTGGCGGACGAACTACCGCACCCAGATCGAATGGGGCCTCGGCTACATCTCCGGTAGATACGGTTCGCCGTGTGCAGCCTGGCAGCATTCGCAGCGGATGAACTGGTACTGACCGGTTCGCAGCGGTTGCCGCGGGAACTCCAGGTCCCGTCGATTGTGGGGGTCAGCGCAGCACACGTACCCTTAACGGGTGAGTCTCATTACCCCAACCCTTCCCACAGGTCCCGCCGCCGAACGGGCCGGTGTTCCTGGCGCAGCGGTGTCGGGGGCGCAGCGCACCTACGAGGTTCGGACCTACGGCTGCCAGATGAACGTCCACGACTCGGAGCGCATCTCCGGGCTGCTGGAGGCCGCCGGCTATGCCGCAGCAACGGACACCCAGGCCGACGTCGTCGTGTTCAACACCTGCGCGGTCAGGGAGAACGCCGACAACAAGCTCTACGGCAACCTCGGCATGCTCGCCTCGGTCAAGGAAACGCACCCCGGCATGCAGATCGCCGTCGGTGGCTGCCTGGCCCAGAAAGACCGCGACACCATCCTAAAGAAAGCGCCGTGGGTCGACGCGGTATTCGGCACCCACAACGTCGGCGCCCTCCCCGCGCTCCTGGAGCGGGCCCGCCACAACAACGAGGCGCAGCTGGAGATCCTCGAGTCCCTCGATGTCTTCCCGTCCACGCTCCCGACCAAGCGCGACGCCGTCTACTCCGGCTGGGTGTCCATCTCGGTCGGCTGCAACAACACCTGTACCTTCTGCATCGTCCCCGCCCTGCGCGGCAAGGAACGCGATCGGCGGCCGGGGGAGATCCTCGCCGAAATCAAGGCGCTGGTGGCCGATGGTGCGATCGAAGTGACCTTGCTGGGCCAGAACGTCAATTCCTACGGGGTGGAGTTCGGCGACCGGGGTGCCTTCGCCAAGCTCCTCCGCGCCTGCGGGAGCATCGAGGGTCTCGAACGGGTCAGGTTCACCAGCCCCCACCCGGCAGCCTTCACCGACGACGTCATCGACGCCATGGCCGAGACCCCCAACGTGATGCCCCAACTTCACATGCCCCTGCAATCGGGCTCCGACCAGATCCTCAAATCGATGCGCCGCTCGTACCGGTCGTCGAAATTCCTCGGCATCCTGGACCGGGTGCGGGCCAAAATGCCCCACGCATCGATCTCCACCGACATCATCGTCGGCTTCCCCGGGGAAACCGAGGAAGACTTCCAGGCCACCCTCGACGTCGTCGAGAAGTCCCGTTTCGCCACCGCCTTCACGTTCCAGTACTCGAAGCGGCCCGGCACCCCTGCCGCTGACCTGCCCAATCAAATCCCGAAGGCGGTGGTGCAGGAACGGTTCGAACGGCTGACCGCCTTGCAGGACCGCATCGCAGCAGAAGAGAATGCCCTCCAGCTCGGGCGGACGGTCGAGCTGATGGTCACCGCCCAGCAGGGCCGTAAAGCCAGCGAAACCCACCGTCTCTCGGGCCGGGCCCGTGACCAGCGCCTGGTTCATTTCTCGGTGCCCGACGGCGTCGAACCGCCCCGCCCCGGTGACCTGGTCACCGTCACGGTCACGGAGGCTGCCGCCTTCCACCTGGTGGCGGACCCCGCGACGCCGGCAGAACTTCACATCCGCCGGTCCCGGGCCGGTGACGCGTGGGATCGGGCACAGGCCGATTCGTGCGGCGTGCCAGCGCCTGGCGGGTCAGCCGCTGGCCCAGCAGGCGCCGTGTCGCTGGGGATGCCCTCGCTGCCGGTCCGCGGCGCCTGACGGTGCTTCCCGCTGCGCCCGCATCCCCGCCCCTGATCGCCGTCGTCGGACCCACCGGGTCGGGCAAGTCATCGCTTGGCATCGAACTCGCGCGCAGGTTCAACGGCGAAATCATCAACGCCGACTCGATGCAGTTCTATCGCGGCATGGACATTGGCACCGCCAAGGTCAGTCTTGACGAGCGGCAGGGCGTACCGCATCACCTGCTCGACACGCTCGACGTCCGGGAGGAAGCCAGCGTCGCCGCCTACCAGCAGCAGGCGCGGACCGCGATCGACGCTATCCGGGACCGCGGCAGGATGCCGATCCTGGTGGGCGGGTCGGGGCTGTACGTTCGGGCGGCCCTTGACGTCCTGGAGTTCCCTGGTACCGAGCCGGGCATCCGGGCCCAGCTGGAAGCCGACCTGGCCCGCGATGGCGCGGACCTCCTCCGCGAGCGCCTCGCGGCAGTGGACCCGATCTCCGCCGGCCGGGATCTCGATGACCGCCGGCTGATCAGGGCCCTCGAAGTGTACGAGGTGACCGGCCGCCCGTTCAGCTCCTTCATGCCGCAACGCCTGTACCACCAGCCGGCACTGCAGCTGGGCCTGCGAGTGGACCGGCCGGTGTTACGTGAGCGCCTGGCTACCAGGGTCCACACCATGGTCGACGACGGGCTGCTCGACGAAGTAGCACGCCTGGACCGCCAGGGGCTGCGGAGCGGTCGGACGGCATCCCGGGCACTGGGATACGCCCAGTTCCTTCAGGTCCTCGACGGTGAGCTGACCACGGAACAGGCAGCGAGCGACACCATCGACGCGACCCGGCGGTTTGCCCGCCGCCAGCTCACCTGGTTCCGCGCCGACCCGCGGATCACGTGGCTCGACTGGGAGGATCCGCTCCTGGGCTCCCGGGCCGCAGACCACCTCCAGCAGACCTTCGGCCTATCCTAGACACGTGACTATTCAATCCGACGCACTGGTTTCACCAGCACCGACCGCCCTGAGTGGTGTCGCCTTCACCAAGGGCCACGGCACCGGAAACGATTTTGTCCTGGTCACCGACCCGGACGGCGAGCTGGAGATCGGGCCCGACGACGTCCGCACCATCTGTGACCGGCACCGTGGTATCGGCGCAGACGGGTTGATTCGAGCGATCAGATCCCGCCACCTGCCGGAGGGGCGGGTGCTGCTCCAGAGTGATCCGTCGGCCGAGTGGTTCATGGATTACCGCAACTCGGATGGCTCGCTGTCGGAAATGTGCGGCAACGGCGTCCGGGTCTTCGTCCACCTGCTGGTCTCCGCGGGGCTGCTCAGCCTTGCCGAGGGAGCCACGGCGTCGATTGCCACCCGCGGCGGGATCAAACTGGTGGAACGGTCCGTCGATGGTTACTCGGTGGATATGGGTCCCTGGGAGTTCATCTTCCCCGACGCTGCAGCATCGCGAGCCACCGATTCCCTGGTGGAGGCCGATGGGCTGGAGGTTCCGCGGCCCGCCCTGTCAATCAGCATGGGCAACCCCCACACGGTCGTGGCACTGGCTGAGCCTGCCGAACTGGATGCCGCACGGCTGTTCACCGCGCCGGTCGTCGACCCAACGCCCGTCGACGGGACCAACGTCGAATTCGTGGTGCCGCACGATCCGCTGGTGCACGACGGCGTCGGCCGCGTCAGGATGCGGGTGCATGAGCGCGGCGTGGGGGAGACCCTGTCCTGCGGGACGGGGGCGTGCGCAGTTGCGGCGGCCACGAGATTCTGGGCCGGGGCCGAAGCGCCCCTCACCTGGCGGGTCGAGGTGCCCGGCGGCGTCGTCGGCGTCCGCTTCCACGCCGGACCTGACGGGCGCGAACATGTCAGCCTGAGCGGGCCAGCCGTCCTGGTGGCGACCGGCACCTTCCTCTAAGGGCTCCCAGACAGCCGAGCGGTGCTAGGCGGTACGCCGCTAGGCGGCGTGCGCTAGGGAGTGAGGCGTTCCACCCGGATGATCCTGAACGACTTCGAGGTAGCAGTGCGGGACACCTCGAACCCGTCGGCCAGCTGATCGGCAATCCACTTCTGCAGCGAGTCAGCGCCGAGATTCTTCTGCACCACCAGCCACGCGGACCCGCCAGGCGACAGCCGGGGCAGCCACTTCAGCAGCAGCGCGTGCAGCTCGTCCTTGCCCACCCTGATCGGTGGATTGGACCAGATGGTGTCGAAGGTGGCATCGGCGTCGACCTCTTCCGGGCGGGTCGCCACCACATTGCCCAGGCCCAACAGTTTCGCGTTTTCCGCGGTGAGCGCCAGCGCCCGTTCGTTGACGTCGACGGCGACCACCTGGGCGTCGGGCGCCAGCAGCGCCATCGTCAGTGCCAGTGGACCCCAGCCGCAGCCAATATCGAGCATCCGGGAGCCCACCGGATCGGGGGCCTCAGCGAGCAGGATGCGGGTGCCCTTGTCGATCCCGTCGGAGCTGAAGATGCCCGAGGACGTCACCAGGGTGCGCTCTACCCCGGCCAGCACCGTGCGGAGCGGTTTGCGGGTCTCCGGGCCGGCCGGCTGGGCGCTGAAGTAATGGGAATCCATAACAAACCAGCGTAGTCGAGCCGCCGACGGTTTCTGGAACCCGGTCACCGCCGAATCCGCCAGCAACCTGGGCGCCCGTGAGGGGAATTTCGGCCACCGCCGTCCCGGTTGGCCCGCCCGGTCCACTTTGCTCACCGGTAGGGCCCTGCCGCGGCGGAGGAATCAATTGCGCGCTCAGTGAAGTGCCTCACCCGATCGGGACCGGGACGACTACCATTGAAGGACACCACTTTAGGGAGCGTATGACCACGAATAACGGGGGACCGGCGACGCCGGAACCAGAGATCGGCCCAGCCGAAATTCAGGCAGTGATTGATCGGATCCTGGCTAAAGACGAGGCCGCGTCCGCGAAGGGCGCAGGCAACCGTTTCGTCGGTGTCTCATCCGGGCACGACGACGAACGGTCGTCCTACGACGGCGACCAGCAGGACCTGGACGAACGGCGTGCACTGCGACGCGTCGCAGGGCTTTCCACCGAACTCGAAGACGTCACAGAGGTCGAATACCGGCAGCTCCGCCTCGAACGCGTCGTCCTGGCAGGGCTCTGGAGTGAAGGCACCGCCGAAGATGCTGAAAACTCGCTGCGGGAACTGTCGGCGCTGGCAGCCACCGCCGGTTCAGAGGTGCTCGACGGCATCGTCCAGCGCCGGCTCAAGCCAGACCCCGGCACCTTCCTCGGCTCGGGCAAGGCCCAGGAGCTCAAGGACATCGTGGTATCCACCGGAGCCGACACCGTCATCGTGGATAGCGAACTCTCTCCCTCCCAGCGCCGCGGACTGGAAGACATCGTCAAGGTCAAGGTCATTGACCGGACGGCCCTGATCCTCGACATTTTTGCCCAGCACGCGAAATCGCGGGAGGGCAAAGCCCAGGTCGAGCTGGCACAGCTCGAATACCTACTCCCCAGGCTGCGCGGTTGGGGTGACTCCATGTCCCGCCAGGCAGGCGGCCAGGTCGGCGGCGCCGGCGCCGGGATGGGTTCCCGTGGGCCCGGCGAAACGAAGATCGAGCTTGACCGGCGGAAGATTCGCACCCGGATGGCGAAGCTGCGCCGGGAGATCAGCGGGATGAAACCAGCCCGCGAAACAAAACGCGCCAACCGCCGTCGTAATGAGATCCCCTCGGTCGCAATCGCCGGCTACACCAACGCTGGCAAATCCTCCTTGCTGAACCGCCTCACCGACGCTGGCGTCCTGGTGGAGAACGCGCTGTTCGCCACCCTGGATCCCACGGTGCGTAAGGCCGAAACCGCCGATGGGTTGGGCTACACGCTCGCCGATACGGTCGGGTTCGTCAGGTCGCTGCCCACCCAGCTGGTTGAGGCATTCCGGTCGACGCTCGAAGAGATTGCCGACTCGGACCTGATTCTCCATGTGGTGGATGTGTCCCACCCCGATCCGGAGGGGCAAATCGCCGCGGTGCGGGAAGTGCTCTCTGAGGTCGATGCCCGCAAGGTCCCCGAAATCATTGTTCTGAACAAGGCCGATGCCGCGGATCCCTTCGTGATCGAACGCCTGCGTCAACGCGAGCCCCGGCACGTGGTGGTCTCAGCCCGCACGGGCGAGGGTATCGCCGAGCTCCTCGAAGCCGTCAGCGCTGCCATCCCCCGACCCAGCGTCAAGTTGACGCTGCTGGTGCCGTACGAACGCGGCGACGTCGTCAGCAGGTTGCACCAGTCCGACGCCGAGATCCTGAACCTTGAGCACGTTGAATCGGGCACCCGGCTCGACGTCATGGTCCGTGCGGGTCTTGCCGCCGATCTGGAGGAATTCCGCCAGCATGCCTGACAGCGGTACCGCGGGGCCGCTGGAACTTCTTGACGCCGCAGTTGAAGCCATGGGCGGCGAGAACCGGGTGGGCCAGCATGAGATGACGCAACGGGTCGCCGAGGCGCTGACCACCGGGGACCACCTGCTGGTGCAGGCTGGCACGGGCACCGGTAAATCGCTGGCCTACCTCATCCCCTTGATCTCCCACGCCCTGACCCACGACAAACCGGCCATCGTATCCACCGCAACGTTGGCGTTGCAGGCCCAGATTGTCGGTCGCGACGTGCCCCGGCTGTTGAAGGCCCTCAAAGGCAAGCTACCCCGCCCCGTCGACGTGGTGCTACTCAAAGGCCGCGGCAATTACGTCTGCAAGCACAAGACGGGCGGAGGCTTCCCCGAAGAGGGGGCACCCGACGCGCTCTTCAGCCTCGGCGAGGACACCGCCGCACCGCATCCCTCCGCTGGCCCGGCCACCCCGCTGGGCCGCGAGGTTGTCAGGCTCCGGGAGTGGGCCGAAACCACCGACACGGGTGACCGGGAAGAGCTGACTCCCGGGGTGAGCGAGCAGGCGTGGCGGCAGGTGTCCGTGACCAGCATGGAATGTCTTGGCGCCCAAAAGTGCCCGGTCGCGGCGGAATGCTTCAGCGAACGGGCCAGGGCCAAGGCGGGCGACGCGGATATCGTCATCACCAACCATGCAATGCTCGCGATCAGTGCCTTCGAGGGGCTGGCGGTGCTCCCCGAGTACGACGTCGTCGTCATCGACGAAGCCCACGAACTGCATGACCGGGTCACCGGCGCGGTGTCCGGACAATTATCGGCGGGG